>USDP01000113.1 GCA_900553545.1 uncultured Eubacteriales bacterium
GTCAGTTCGCTGCGGACTTTGCTGATTTCCTTTGAATGATACCGTCCCACGCGCGGCCCCATGTGGGGCCGTTTTCTCTGCGCATGATCACCAGAAAGGAACCCTTCGCCATGAAACGCACCAGCCAAACCGATAAGGCCGCCCTGTTCGAGACGATGCCCGTGCCGAAGGCCGTGCTGACGCTCGCCGTGCCCACGGTCGCGTCCATCCTTGTCACGCTGCTGTACAGCCTCGCCGACACGTGGTTCGTCGGTCTGCTGAACGACCCGATCCAGAACGCCGCCGTCACGCTCATCGCGCCGGTGCTGCTCGCGTTCAACGCCGTCAATAACCTCTTCGGTACCGGCTGCTCCAGCATGATGTCCCGCGCGCTCGGCCGCAAGGACACCGAGACGGCGCAGCGCTACGCGTCGTTCGGCTTCTGGTGCTCGCTGCTGTGTGGGCTGCTGTTCTCCGTGCTCGCCACGGCGTTCCAGCGGCCGCTGCTCTCGGGTCTCGGCGCGTCCGCCGAAAACCGCGACGCCGCTGCCGCCTATCTGCACTGGACGGTCAGCCTCGGGGCCGCGCCCGCGATCTTAAACGTCGTGCTGGCCTATTTCGTCCGCGCCGAGGGCAGCAGCGTCCATGCCAGCGTCGGCACGATGTGCGGCTGCGTCCTCAACATCCTCATCGACCCGGTTTTCATCCTGCCGTGGGGCCTCAATATGGGCGCGGCGGGTGCGGGCTGCGCCACGTTCCTGTCGAACTGCGTCGCCTGTGCCTATTTCCTCATCCTGATCGCCGCCCGCCGGGGCCGCACGATCGTCAGCCTGAATCCGAAGCATTTCCGCGTCTCGCGCGACATTGCGCGCGGTGTGTTCTCCATCGGCATCCCGTCCGCCCTGCAAAATCTCTTCAATGTCATCTCCCTCGCCGTGCTCACGCGCTTCGCCACGGCCTACGGTTCCGAGGCCGTCTCCGCGATGGGCATTGCGAATAAAGTCTATCTCGTCCCGCTCTATACGGCCATGGGCATCGCCCTCGGCCTGATGCCCCTCGTCAGCTATAACTATTCGAGCGGCAATTCCGAGCGTTTGAAGACCGCCGTGCGCTATGGGCTTCGCATCGCGGTCGCCTTCGTCGCCGTCGTGGCCGTGCTGCTCTGCGTCTTTGCGCCGCAGGTCGTCCGCCTGTTCATCAAAAACGATACGATCATCGAATACGGCACGCACTATCTGCGCGGTCTCAGCCTCGGGCTGCCGTTCTTCGCCATCGACATCCTGATCGTCAGCAGCGTCTTCAACGCCTGCGGCATGGGCGGCCGTGCGCTGCTGTTCGCCCTGCTGCGCAAGGTTGTTTTGCAGATTCCGCTGCTCATTCTGCTCAACCGCTTCTTCCCGCCCTATGGCATCGCTTATGCGGAGCTGATCGCGGAGCTGTTCCTCGCGGTCGTCGCGCTGATCACGCTCCGTAAGATCTTCCGGCAGCTCGACCGCAAATCCGCCGAAGCCAAACAGGAGGTGCAGCCATGACATATCCGAAAGTCTGCCTCCGCCGGGGCGAAGAGACCGGCGTCCGCGCGGGCAAACCGTGGATCTTTGAAAACCAGCTCGACTGGGCCGACGACGTCTGCAAAGACGGCGGCATTGTCGACGTGCTCGATTCCCGGATGCGCTTTGCCGCGCGCGGCTATTTCAATTCCAAGTCGAAGATCACCGTCCGCGTCCTGACGCGCGACGAGAACGAGGTCATCGACCGCGATTTCTTCCGCCGCCGCATCGAGCGGGCGTGGAGCGTCCGCCGGATGCTCGGCTTTGAAAATTCCTGCCGCGTCGTCTTTGGCGAGTCAGACGGCCTGCCCGGCCTGACCGTCGACAAATTTGCCGATTGCCTCTCGTTTCAGATCGTCTCTCGCGGCATGGAGCGATGGAAGGACGACATCGTCGCCATTCTGACTGAACTGTTTCAGCCTCGCGGCATCTACGAGCGGGACGACGTCGCCGTCCGCGAAAAGGAAGGCCTCCCGCAGATCAAAGAATGTGTCTACGGGACAGTTCCGGAGGAGATCGAAATCCGCGAGCACGACGCCAGAATGCTCGTCAGCATCGAAAACGGCCAGAAGACCGGCCACTTCCTCGACCAGCAGGAAAACCGGGGCCGCCTGAAGCCCTACGCGAAGGGCCGGACCGTGCTCGACCTCTGCTGCTGCACCGGCGGCTTCTCCATCCACGCCGCGCTCTACGGCGCGAAGTCGGTCGAGGCGGTCGACGTCTCTGCCGACGCGCTCGCGCTTGTCCGGCGCAACGCCGCGCTGAATGGTGTGGACGGCATCCTGACCACGACCGAAGCCAACGTCTTTGACCTTGCAAAATCCTACGCCGACGAAGGGCGGCGCTACGGCCTGATCATCTGTGATCCGCCCGCCTTTGCCAAGAGCCGCAAGGCCGTCGACGGCGCCTATCGCGGATATAAGGAGCTGAACCTCCGCTGCATGAAGATGGCAGAGCCGGGCGGCATCCTCGTCACCTGCTCGTGCAGCCAGTTCATGACGCCGGAGCTGTTTTTCAAAATGCTGCGCGAAGCGGCGTTCGACGCCGGGCGCGACGTGCGCCTGCTCGAGACGCTCATGCAGTCGCGCGACCATCCGGCCTCCCTCCTCGCCGATCAGGCCCTCTACCTCAAGGGCTATATCCTCCAGATCTTCTGATCATTGCACCCGTTTCCCCAAAGCCTCCCTTTTCAGGGGGGCTTTTTTTGCTGCACCGGGGTGGATGGGCGCTGTTCACAGATGATTTTCGGAGTGTTCACAAATATTTCAATTCTGGCCTATTGACATTGGCGGAAAGTGGTGATAAACTGCGTTTAGCACTCAGAGATAAGGAGTGCTAATTCAGGAGAAGGAGATGCGGACATGGAACTGACGGAACGGAAGAAAAAGATCCTGCGCGCGATCGTGGATGAATACATCCGCACCGCGGAGCCGGTAGGCTCGAAAACCATCGCGCAGATGCCCGGCATGGACTTCTCCTCCGCGACCATCCGCAATGAGATGGCCGAGCTGACAAGCCTTGGCCTGCTCGAGCAGCCGCATACCTCCGCCGGGCGCGTACCGAGCGCGGCGGGATACCGGTTTTATGTGGACGAGCTGATGCAGGATTACCGCCTGACCGTCGACGAGACGCGCTCGATCAATCAGGCCATGGAAGGCAAGATGCAGCAGTTCGACAACATGATCACCGAGGTCGGCAAGATGGTGTCCCGGATGACGAATCTCCCGGCCTACGCCGTGGCCAGAGGCCCGGCGAGCGTGACCGTCAAGCGGTTCGACCTGATCCTCGCCGAGGCGGGCAGCTTCATCCTCGTGGTGATGCTGAGCGACAATTCGGTGAAGAACAAGCTGATCCGACTGCCGGTGGACGTGGCGGAGGCCGATCTCAAGCTGCTGTCCGCCGTGCTGAACGCGGGGCTGACCGATCTGGAGGCCGACGCGATCACACCGGATGTGCTCGCCAGAGTGACGCGCAGCGCGGGCGAAGCCGCGAGCCTTGTGCCGGTCATCGTCGATTTTGTGACGGAGCTGCTGCGCAAGCCGGTCGAAGAGGTCTACATGACCGGACAGGCCAAGCTGCTGGGGCAGCCGGAATACCACGACATCGAAAAGGCGCAGGCCGTTCTGACAAACCTCGATGAGGACGTGATCTCCAATCTTCCCGCGACGCTCTCGTCCGGGGCACGGACGCAGATCCTCGTCGGGCCGGAAAACGTCGCCAAAGAGCTGAAGGACACCAGCGTCGTCATGACGAAGTTCGACATCGGCGACGGGATGCAGGGCATGATTGGTGTGCTTGGCCCCACGAGAATGGATTACGCGCAGATCACCGCGCGGCTGAGCTATTTTGCCGAGAATCTGGGCAGAATGTTTCAGAAGAGCCAGACGCCCGCGCTCGAAGACCCCAAAAAGAACAACACCCCGGAGGGATAAGATATGGCAGACGAAGAAAAGAATGTAGAACAGGCCGAAGCGCAGCAGCCGGCCGACCAGACCATTGATGCGCCGCAGGCCGAGGAATCCGCCGCCCAGCAGCCGGAGGCGTCCGCCGAAGCGGCGAAGCCCTCGGAGCTGGATCAGGCGAAGGCTGATCTTGCGCAGGAGCATGACAATTATCTGCGGCTGGCCGCGGAATATGACAACTTCCGCAAGCGCAGCCAGAAGGAAAAAGACAATCTCTACACCGAGATCAAGGCCAAGACGGTAGAAAAGTTCCTGCCGGTCTACGACAATCTGGAACGGGCCCTCGCCCAGCAGACCGCCGATGAGGCGTTCAAAAAGGGCGTGGAGATGACGATGACGCAGCTCACCGGCATCTTCGAAAAGCTCGGCGTGACGGCGTTCGGCGAAGCCGGCGAGGCATTCGACCCCACGCTGCACAACGCCGTGATGCACGCGGAAGATGAAAGCGCGGGCGAAAATGTCATTCTGGAGGTCTTCCAGAAGGGCTTCCGCATCGGCGAAAAGGTCGTCCGCTTCGCAATGGTCAAAGTTGCGAACTAAACTGCAAGTCACCCGGAATGGGTTTTGATAAATTTGTAAAAACTGTTTCTTGATATAAATTGGAGGAATTGATTATGAGTAAAATTATTGGTATCGATCTTGGTACAACCAACAGCTGTGTAGCAGTCATGGAAGGCGGCGAACCCGTCGTCATCGCCAATGCCGAAGGTAACCGCACCACCCCGTCCGTCGTCGCGTTCTCGAAGACCGGTGAGCGTATGGTCGGTCAGGTCGCAAAGCGTCAGGCCGTCACGAACTCCGACCGCACCATCTCTTCCATCAAGCGCCACATGGGCACCGATTATAAAGTCGACATCGACGGCAAGAAGTACACCCCGCAGGAGATCTCCGCGATGATCCTGCAAAAGCTGAAGGCCGACGCAGAGGCTTACCTCGGCGGCACGGTTTCCGAAGCCGTCATCACCGTCCCGGCCTACTTCAACGACGCACAGCGTCAGGCCACCAAGGACGCCGGCAAGATCGCGGGCCTCGAAGTCAAGCGTATCATCAACGAGCCGACGGCCGCGGCCCTCGCCTACGGCGTGGATAAGGAAGCCGAGCAGAAGATCATGGTCTACGACCTCGGCGGCGGCACGTTCGATGTCTCCATCCTCGACATCGGCGACGGCGTCATCGAAGTTCTGGCTACCAACGGCAACACTCACCTCGGCGGCGATGACTTCGACGAAGCCATTATGAAATACCTCGTCGACGAGTTCAAGAAGGCCGAGGGCATTGACCTGTCGAACGACAAGGTCGCCATGCAGCGTCTGAAGGAAGCTGCCGAAAAGGCGAAGATCGAGCTGTCCGGCGTGACCAGCTCCAACATCAACCTGCCGTATATCACGGCGGACGCCACCGGCCCGAAGCACCTCGACGTGACGCTGACCCGTGCAAAGTTCAATGAGCTGACCGCCCATCTGGTTGAAGCAACTGTCGGCCCGGTCAAGCAGGCCATGGCCGACGCGGGCCTGACCGCGAACGACATCTCCAAGGTTCTGCTCGTCGGCGGCTCCAGCCGTATCCCCGCCGTGCAGGAAGAGGT
>USDP01000114.1 GCA_900553545.1 uncultured Eubacteriales bacterium
CCTTCTTCAACCAGTTCGTGGACAAGGGCCTGCTCGACCGGCTGCACCATGTCATGACCTCCGACTTCGGTCACGTCACCTACACCGAGGCCGTCAAGATGCTCGAGGAGCATAACGACAAATTCGACTACAAGGTCTTCTGGGGCTGCGACCTTCAGACCGAGCACGAGCGCTACCTCACCGAGCAGATTTTCAAGCGTCCGGTCTTCGTCACCGACTATCCGAAGGAGATCAAGGCGTTCTATATGAAGCTCAACCCCGACGGCAAGACCGTCGCGGCCATGGACTGCCTCGTCCCCGGTATCGGCGAGATCATCGGCGGCAGCCAGCGCGAGGACAACTATGATACGCTGCTGAACCGCATGAACGAGCTGGGCCTCAAGCCCGAGGACTATCAGTTCTATCTCGACCTGCGCAAATATGGCTCCACGCGCCACGCGGGCTTCGGCCTCGGCTTCGAGCGCTGCGTCATGTACCTGACCGGCATCTCGAACATCCGCGACGTGCTCCCCTTCCCGCGCACCGTCGGCAACTGCGACCTGTAATTGTAGGGTGTAACCGAAAACTGTTCACACGCCCAGCGGCGGGCCTTTTCGCGCTGTGCCGCGCCGTTTTCCCTTGCAATACACAAAGTATTCCTGCGGAAAAACGGCTTGCCCGGCATGAAAAATCCTCGCCGTTGGTCATGCCCCCAGTTTTCAGATACACCCTAAGCCGCTTCTTCTGTTTCATGCAGGAGAAGCGGTTTTTGTCATTTATCACCGGAGCAGGAAAAGCCCCCCTCTTGGTAGAGGGGGCCTTTCCGGGCGGACAGAGTCGTCCGCCCCTACATTCACAGCCGACTGTGCGGTGCAAAATCGCCCTGCCGCGGACAAAAGTCCACTGTGGCTTTTTCCATTTAGCACAGCGAAGACATTTTTCCGCCCAGATTTCGACACAATTTCGGCCAAGTTCACAAAATCTTTCAAACTGCGCAAAAAGTGCTTGCTTTTTTCTTCCATCAACGCTATAATGTCAGACATAAGTTTTCCACGCACACTTGTCTTTGTGGCGTGGACAGATGAGGAGGAAATGAACATGAAAAAGATTCTTGCGCTTTTGCTTTGCATTGCGATGCTGGCCTGCGTCCTCGCGGGCTGCGGCGATAACAGCGCCAAGGCGGACACCGCCGCTCCGGCGGACAGCTCGTCCGACGCTTCCGCTTCTTCCGATGCTTCGGCCGATACCGCGAGCGATTCGTCCGCTTCCGGTGACAAGGGCGTCAAGATCGGCGTCTTCGAGCCGCAGACCGGCGACAACGGCGCCGGCGGCAAGCAGGAGATCCTCGGCATGCAGTATGCCAACTACGTACAGCCCACCGTCGAGATCGGCGGCGAGACCTATGAGGTCAAGCTCGAGATCGTTGACAACCGCACCTCCGCCGAAAACGGCCCGTCCGCCGCTGCGGAACTGATGAACCGTGACGTCTCCATCGTCCTCGGCTCCTACGGCTCCGGCGTCTCCATGGCCGGCGGCGAGGTCTTCGCCGAGGCCGGCGTCCCCGCCATTGGCGTCACCTGCACCAACCCGCAGGTCACCGCGGACTGCGACGTCTACTTCCGCATCTGCTTCCTCGATCCGTTCCAGGGCACCGTCCTTGCCAACTACGCCTGGAACTCCGGCGTGACCACCGCTTACACGCTGGCCATGCTCGGCTCCGACTATGATCAGGGCCTGGTCTACTACTTCAAGCAGGCGTTCGAGGCCCTCGGCGGCACGGTCGTCTCCGAGGACTTCCCGGAAGGCACCGCGAACTTTGTCTCCTACATCAACAACGCGCAGGCCGCGAACGCGGGCGTCATCATGGCTCCTGTCTCCACGAACTATGCGCAGCTGATCATCGAGGCCGCTTCCTCGCAGGGCTTTGAGGGTGAACTGCTCGGCTCCGACACGTGGGACAACAACATGGTCGTCGAGTCCGCCAAGGGTAAGGACGTCAGCGTCAAGATCACGACCTTCTATCAGGAGGGCGGCAACCCCGAATTCGACGCCGGCATCAAGGAATGGATGAACGCCAACCCCGACGCCCTGACCAACAACGGCGGCAACGACATGGTCTCCGCTGTCACGGCTATGGGCTATGATGCCTACTTCACCGCGCTCGAGGCCATCAAGGCTGCCGGCTCTGCGGAGCCCGCCGACGTTCTGGCTGCACTGCCGTCCGTCTCCTACGAGGGCGTGTCCGGCCTGATCGAATTCGACGAGATCGGCGACGCCAAGCGTGACGCGGCCTACATCAAGACCGCCAACACCGAGACCGGCGAATGGGAGTTCGTCACGGTTCAGGGCGTCGAGTAAGCGCCGCACCCAAACTGCGCAGACCGTAAACTACATTTCCGACCTGATAGGGCATTTTGCCCTATCAGGTCGCACCCCGTTTATAACGGAGGATCCGCGCAGCACATCCTGTGCGATCTGCTGCGGGGATACTCCGTTATCCCACACCAAAATCCAGCGGCGTGATTTTTTCTATCAACGGAAAAGATCCGGCGCAAAAAGGAGACTCCTATATGCAGAGCTTACTCCCCTATGTCATTAACGGCATCTCTGCCGGTGGTCAATACGCGCTTATCGCCATCGGCTATACGCTCGTCTACGGCATCCTGCGCCTGATCAACTTCGCCCATGGCGACGTGTTCATGGTCGCAGGACTGATGATGATTTATTTCACGGCTTCGCTGCCGATGTATCTCGCGCTGCCGCTCGTCGTGGTCTGCACGGCGCTGCTCGGCTTCCTCATCGAGCGCGCGGCCTATAAGCCGCTGCGCAGCGCGCCGCGCATGTCGCTGATGATCTCGGCCATCGGCGTGAGCTACCTCATTCAGAACCTCGCGTTCTACCTGACCGGCGGTCTGCCGAAGCCCGTGACGAACCCCATCCCCTGGATCTCCGATACGATCAGCGTCTTCGGCGCATCCACCAAGCGCGTCACGCTCGTCACTCCGGTGCTGACGATCCTGCTCGTCTTCGTCCTGCTCTGGCTGACGAAGAAGACAAAGATGGGCATGGCAATGCGCGCGGCGTCCAAGGATTTTGAGACGGCGCAGCTCATGGGCATCAAGATCAACTCGGTCATCTCGTTCACATTCGTCGTTGGCTCGGCGCTGGCGTCGGTCGGCGCGATGCTGTACTTCACAAACTATCCGAACGTCGCGGTCACGTCCGGCGGTATGCCGGGCCTGAAGGCGTTCGTCGCCGCCGTTTTCGGCGGCATCGGCTCGATCCCCGGCGCGGTGGTCGGTGCGTTCATCATCGGCCTGAGCGAAGAGCTGATCAAGGGCATCGGCTATTCCACGTTCTCCGACGCATTCACGTTCGCGCTGCTGATCGTGATCCTCTGCGTCAAGCCCACGGGCCTGTTCGGTGAAAAAGTCACCGATAAAGTGTAAGGAGGTGTACGTCATGACGAAAAAACTGCATCGCGAATCGCTCATCGTCGCCGTCATCCTGCTCATTCTGCTCGGCGCGTGCATCTACCTCGACTCCATCCTCCCCAGCTATCACATCGTCATCAAGGTCATCAAGAAGGCCGCGGTCTATTCCCTCGTCGCCGTCTCGATGAACCTGCTCAACGGCTTCACGGGTCTGTTCTCCCTCGGTCAGGCGGGCTTCATGCTCCTCGGCGCGTATGCCTACGCCGTGCTCTGCATCCCGGTCGCCAAGCGCGCGGGCGTCTATCAGCAGTTTGAGGGCGGACTCATCCAGTTCTCCCTGCCGGAGACGTTCGCGAATCTCTTCGGCGAGGGCGCGGGCACCGTCGTCGGCATCCTCATCGCCCTGCTCATCGGCGGCCTGATCGCCGCGCTGATGGCGTACCTCATTGGTCTGCCGGTGCTCCGGCTGAAGTCCGACTACCTCGCCATCGCGACGCTCGGCTTCGCCGAGATCCTCCGCGCGTTCTTCCAGTGGAACGCCCTCGGCCCGATCACCAACGGCTCCAACCTGCTCAAAGGTTATCCGGACTTTGGCCACGCCTGGGCCTACCTCATCCTGATCGCCATTTTCATCGGCATCATCTTGCTGATGGTCAACTCGACCTACGGCCGCGCCTTCAAGGCCATCCGCGACGATGAGGTCGCCGCCGAGGCCATGGGCATCAACCTCGCGCACCACAAGCGCCTCGCCTTTGTCATCTCGTCGTTCTTCGCGGGCGTCGGCGGCGGCATGCTCGCCATGTACATGGGCGCAGTGCAGGCCCTCTCGTTCAAGAGCACGATGACCTATGAGATCCTGCTCATCGTCGTCATCGGCGGCATCGGCTCGATCACCGGCTCCGTCATCACGAGCTTCCTCTATATCGCCAGCGTCGAATGGCTGCTGCGCGGACTTGATTCCGGCGAATTCCTTGGGATTCAGGCTCCGGGCTTGTTCAAGAATGGCTTCCGTATGGCTATTGTATCGGTGATCATCATGCTCGTCGTCCTCTTCTTCCGCAAGGGCATCATGGGCGACCGCGAGCTGACCGACCTGCTCCGGCGCAAGCCGCGAAAGGAGGGCAAGTAACATGGAACAGAACGTCCTTCATGTAGAAAACGTCACCATGCAGTTCGGCGGCGTCGTCGCCGTGAACAACCTCTCCATGGACATCTACGAGCACGAGATTGTCGCGCTCATCGGCCCGAACGGTGCGGGCAAGACCACGGCCTTCAACTGCATCACCGGCGTCTACGAGCCGACGAACGGCAAGGTCGAGTTCTACGGCGAGCCAATCGTCGAAAGTTTCCCGCGCGGCAAGATGAAAAAGCTCTACGCGGGCGAAAACGCCGACCGCTATCATCAGCACATCGTCAGCACGCCCGACGCCATCACCAAGCGCGGCATCGCCCGCACGTTCCAGAACATCCGCCTGTTCAAGTCCATGACGGTCTTTGAAAACGTGCTCACCGCGATGCACGTCCGCCGCACGTCCAACGTCTTCTCCGCCACGTTCCGCCTGAACGCGAAGGAAGAACGGGCGCAGCGCGAACGCGCGCTCGAGCTGCTCGAGATCGTCGGCCTCGCAGAACTCAAGGACGAAATGTCGACTTCCCTGCCCTACGGCAAGCAGCGCCGCCTCGAGATCGCCCGCGCGCTCGCCACGGAGCCGAAGCTGCTCCTGCTCGACGAGCCGGCCGCCGGCATGAACCCGCAGGAAACGGACGAGCTGACCGCGTTCATCCGCGAAACGCGCGAGAACTTCGGCCTGACCGTATTCCTCATCGAGCACCACATGGACCTTGTCATGGACATCTCCGACCGCATCTACGTCATTGACTTCGGCAAACAGATCGCAGCGGGCGTCCCGTCCGAAATTCAGAACGATCAGCGCGTCATCGACGCATATTTGGGGGTGGACGACGATGAGTAATATTCTGGAGATCGAAGGCCTCGTCGTCTCCTACGGCGGCATCGAGGCCGTCAAGGGCATCGACCTGACCGTCGAGCAGGGCAAGATCGTCACGCTCATTGGCTCGAACGGCGCAGGCAAATCCACCACGCTGAAGACCATCGCGGGCCTTGTCAAGCCAAAATCCGGCTCCA
>USDP01000115.1 GCA_900553545.1 uncultured Eubacteriales bacterium
TGCCGAAGGACGGTGACGCGCTGCTCTTTGAAGAGGGCCTGACGCCGGATGGCGTCCGCCGGCTGGCCGACGCCGTGATGCAGGGGCGGTCTGGCCGGGCGGCAGTCTTTGCGGGGACGGATGCGGGCGGCTACGCATACGCCATCGGGCAGGTGAGCGGGGATCTGCGCGGCCTGACGCGGGAGCTGAACGCATGCCTGAACGGGCGCGGCGGCGGCAAGCCCGGCTTCGTACAGGGCAATGTGCGCGCAAAACGCGCCGAAATTGAGGCGTTTTGGAGGGAAAAGGCATGATCCAGGATATTTTTCCACATGTATATCACAATGAGATGAAATGGAAAATTCCGGATCAAGAGGATTTTGTTCTTTGCTACGGTAAAGAACATATATTATATTGTAAGGCGGCGGACGACCGGATCGATCTGCCGCGCGTGGCGGATCTTCCGGCGCTGCGCGAGCAGCTGCAATATCTGTTTTCCATTGACGAGCGGGCCTACTATCTGGCCGAGAGCGAGGCTGCGCCGGGCGAGGGCTGGGAAGCGCTGCCGACCGGGAAGCTGCGGAGCCTCCCGCGCAGGACGCGCATCTTCGCGGCGGCTGCGGGCGAGAGCCTCTACCGCTGGTATTCCAGCCAGCGGTTCTGCGGCCGCTGCGGCGCACGGATGGGAAAAAGCAAGGTCGAGCGGGCGATGGTCTGCCCGGCGTGCGGCAACACGGTCTATCCGAAGATCTGCCCGGCGGTCATCGTCGCGGTGCATGACGGCGAGCGCCTGCTTCTCACGCGCTACAAGGACCGGCCCATCAAGCATTATGCCCTTGTTGCGGGCTTCAATGAGATCGGCGAATCCATCGAGGAGACGGTACATCGCGAAGTGCTCGAGGAGACAGGCGTGCGCGTAAAGAATCTGAAATTCTACAAATCACAGCCGTGGGTGTTCACAGATACGCTGTTGTTCGGCTTCTATGCCGAGCTGGACGGCGATGACCATCTCACCGTGCAGGAGGACGAGCTGTCTGAGGCCGTGTGGGTCGACCGGCACGACGTCCCGGAGGACACGACCGGCTTCAGCCTGACGGCGGAGATGATCGAACAGTTCCGCCTTGGCAGAGTAAAATAATTTCTTGTCCCACTTTTCTTTTTGCCAAAAATCGTGTAGAATATCCAAAAACCACAGGAGGACAGCCCATGGACGAGGAAAAGAAAGATCTGCCGGTCGTCGGTGCAGACGGCGTACAGGAGCCGGTCGATCCGGAGGCCGAACAGCGGAAAGCGGAACAGGAAGAGCGCGAGAAAAAGCAGAAGCAGAAGCAGGATCGCAGTCGGCGCACCGTGATCTACGGGGCGGGCGGCGCGTATCTCATCTATCTGGCGGTGCAGATGATCCGCGACTTGACCAAACAGACGCCCGCAGAATGGAGCGGGACGGAGATTGCGGCGCTGGTGGCATCGGTGGTGTTCATCGCGGCGGGTGTGCTGATGATCGTGCGCATCGCACTCTGGTTCAAGCAGGACATGGACGAAAAGAAGAACCATACGACGGACGGGGAGAACTGAAATGGATTCGACAATGATGCTGATGGACGTGTTTTCGGCGGCATGCGCGGCCTACTGTGCGTATACGTGGGTGCGGCTGCTGCGGGAGCGGAAGCTGTTCAAAAACGAGCTGCTGCTGAGCAAAGACAAAAAGCCGGAGGATTGCCTCGACGAGGACGGATATGTTTCGTATGTGCTGCCGCGGCTGGGCGTGCTGACGGCGGTTCTGGTGATCTATGCGGCGTTCAATCTCTACTGTGACCTGTCGGGGAACGAGCTTTTGCCGTATCCGCTGAGCTTCATCCCGCTGGTGGTGGTGTTCACGGTGCTGATCTGGTACCTCGTCTCGACGGTCAAGGCCAATAAACGATTCTTCTGAGAGATCGACCCGCCCCGGTATGCACTGCATACCGGGGCGTTTTTTGTTTATGGTATCTCATTGTAGGGGCCGATGCCCTCATCGGCCCTCATCCCGCCGCAGCGGAAAAGCCCCCCTCTTCATAGAGGGGGGAAGATCGCCTTCGGCGATCGGGGGGAGAAGATATTGAAGCTCTCCCTGTCTGCGCGGAGCGCAGAAAGCCCCCTCTTGGTAGAGGGGGCTTTTTATGCGGAGCGGGACTCATTTGACGCAGACGTCGATATCGCCGCTGGCGGTATGCAGGACGCACGGCGCGCCGGAGCCGGAGCGCGGCACATCGATCTCACCGCTGACCGAGCTGGCCGAGACGGCACGCGGCACGGAGAAGCGCCCATCAATGTCACCGCTGGCCGTGCGGATGTCGAGCGCGGTTTCGTCGCAGCCCGCAAACTCGACATCGCCGCTGCTCGTTCGGACGGTCACGGACGAAGCGCCGCAGCCGGACAGCTCTACATCGCCGCTCGCGGTCTCCAGCTGCATCCGCTCCGGCGCGGAATGCTTCACTTCGATGTCACCGCTGGCCGTATGGATGCGCAGCTCGCTCTGGACGGCGGCGCGGAACTCGACATCGCCGCTGGCGCTGCGGAGCACGGCACGGTCAAAGGACAGGCCGCCGGAAACCTCGATCTCGCCGGAGCGGGTCTCGGCCCGGAGCATCCGGTATGTGCGCGCCGGGAGATAGACGCGCAGCGCATTGTCCAGCATTGGGACGTCGAGCAGCTGACGGCCGCCGATGCTGAGGTCGAGCGTCAGGCCGCCACGATGGCGGCGCAGCTCCTGAATCCGGAGTATCCCGCCTGCCACGGAGGCGGCGCAGCGCTGCTCCTCCTGAAACTCCACGCGGCAGACGCCATCCTCCGACGGCCAAAGCTCCACATCGGCGCAGGCTGCGTGGATCTCGACTGCGTCGAACGGATCGGTAAACAGCAGGAAGCTGCCGGCAGGTTCAATCCGCTTGGGCTGGGCACACAGGCGCGTTTCTGCATGCGGCGTCTCGGCGAGGAGCTGTGCCGCAGCTTCCTCTACGGGACCTGCCGCTGCGACAGCGTCCGCCTCGCAGAGTCCCTCTTCCATGCGGTCGTCGATGATCTCTTCGTAATAGGCGAGCGAGGCTACGCGATCCTGCGCGGAGAGCGCGGACAGCTTTTCTTCCAATGCCTTCAAAAATTCAGCTTTCGTCATGTTCAGTCCCCTCCGTTGACAGAATGAATTGGTAGATGTTCACGATCTGCTCCCATTCGGTTTTGAATTGCTCGATGCGCGCGAGGCCCTGCGGCGTGAGATGATAGTATTTGCGCAGACGGCCGTTGTGTTCCGCCGTGCGCACGGTGAGCATCTCCGCCGTCTCCAGCCGCCGCAGGATGGGGTAGAGCGTCGATTCCGACAGGGCCACATAGGGCCGCAGATCCTTCAGGATCTGATAGCCGTAGGAGTCCTCCTTCCGGATCGTGGCCAGCACGCAGACGTCGAGCATGCCGCGTTTGAGTTGTCCGTCCATAGCATACCTCCTGTTGCTATATACTATATGACACATAGTATCATTTGTCAAGCAGTATTTTTTCGCGCCGGGACTGTGGTTTTTCTTGTAAAATGAGAACGTTTGTGGTATACTTTCCTCGATTGACTTGAGTTTTTTGGAGGAATCAACGTGCCGACATAAGAAAAGGCGTCAAACGGATCCAAACAAACATCGATTAGGAGGAAACAGATTTGGCTGCCTTAAAAGAAGAGATCTCCCGGCGGAGGACGTTTGCGATCATCTCGCACCCGGACGCCGGTAAAACCACATTGACAGAGAAATTCCTGCTCTACGGCGGGGCCATCGCGCAGGCGGGCGCGGTCAAGGGCAAGAAGAATTCCCGCGCCGCGGTGTCCGACTGGATGGACATTGAAAAGCAGCGCGGCATCTCGGTCACGTCGTCGGTCATGCAGTTTCAGTATGAGGGCTTCTGCATCAACATTCTGGACACGCCGGGCCATCAGGACTTTTCCGAGGATACCTACCGCACGCTGATGGCCGCGGACAGCGCCGTCATGGTCATCGACGGGGCCAAGGGCGTCGAGCCGCAGACGCGGAAGCTGTTCAAGGTCTGCGCGATGCGCCACATCCCGATCTTCACCTTCATCAATAAAATGGATCGCGAGGCGCGCGACCCGTTCGAGCTGCTGGACGAGCTGGAAAATGAGCTTGGCATTGAGACGTATGCCTGCAACTGGCCCATCGGCTCCGGCAAGGAGTTCCAGGGCGTGTATGACCGGAGAGGGGAGCAGCTGCTGCTGTTCTCCGGCGTGTCCGGCAAGAACCGCGCGGACAAGCTGGCTGTCACGCTGGACGATCCACAGGTCACGGAGATCCTCGGCGAGCGGCGGCATGCGCAGCTGCGCGACGATGTGGAGCTGCTCGGCGCGGGACGTGAATTCGACATGGACGAGGTGCGCCATGGGCAGCTGTCGCCGGTATTCTTCGGCTCGGCGCTGACGAATTTCGGCGTGGAGCCGTTCCTCGAGGAGTTCCTCCGCATGACGCCGCCGCCCCTGCCGCGTATGGCCGACTGCGGTGAGATCGACACGTTCGACCCCGATTTTTCGGCGTTCGTCTTCAAAATTCAGGCGAACATGAACAAGGCCCACCGCGACCGGCTGGCGTTTATGCGCATCTGCTCCGGCAAGTTTGAGCGTGACCGCGAATATTATCACGTGCAGGGCAACAAGAAAATGCGCCTTTCCCAGCCGCAGCAGCTGATGGCTTCGGAGCGTGAGATCGTCGAGGAAGCCTACGCGGGCGACATCATCGGCGTGTTCGACCCCGGCATCTTCTCCATCGGCGACACGATCACCGTGCCGGGCAAGAAGTTCAAATTCGGCGGTATTCCGACGTTTGCGCCGGAGCATTTCTCGCGCGTCAGCCCGAAGGACTCGATGAAGCGCAAGCAGTTCATCAAGGGCACCGAGCAGATCGCGCAGGAGGGCGCGATCCAGATCTTCAAGCTGCCAAATTCCGGCATGGAGGAGGTCATCGTCGGCGTCGTTGGTACGCTGCAATTTGACGTGTTCCAGTACCGCATGAAGTCGGAATACGGCGTTGATCTTCGGATGGAGGGCCTGCCGTATGAGCAGCTGCGGTTCATCACGGCCGCGCCGGTCGCAGACCTCAAAGACCTCAATCTGTCGAGCGACGCGGAGCTGCTGGAGGACTATCGCGGGCGCAGCCTGCTGGTGTTCGCGTCCCAGTGGTCGATCAATTATATTCTGAAGCGCAATCCGGGTCTTGAGCTGTCGGAGACGGCGGCGAACTGAGCCGGAAGCCTGTTTTGCAATGTTTGACAGTTGCGAGGCTGTCAAAAAACGATGATACGCAGTTTTACGAATGAGCCGCAGGGGAAGCGTGAAGGGGACAAAGAGTCCCCTTCGCGTTCAATCAAGCAGTTTTCTGAACTTTTTTAAGTTCAGAAAACTGGACGTCAGCGTGTCGAAAAAGCTTTTTCGACACGCTGACAACGCCCGGGCGGCCTATG
>USDP01000116.1 GCA_900553545.1 uncultured Eubacteriales bacterium
ACAGGTCCCACATGACCTCGAAATGGTTGTCCATCTCGCGGCCGCCGCGCATCACGTAGCCGAGGTTTTCAAACTTGTAGCCGTCGCACGCGCCGCCGGGCAGCTTACCCTTTTCGAGCACATGCACGCGCTCGCCCTTCATCTGTCCGTCGCGCACCAGATAACACGCCGCCGTCAGCGCGGCGAGGCCGCTGCCCACGATGTAGGCCGATTTGCTGTCCACACCCGCCGGCTTTTTGGGACGGGCAAACGCTTCATAATTACCGCTCGAATAATACATGATCTAAAACCTCCGATTCAAATTCCGCTGTTGTTTTATTGTTTTCTCTTGATGGTCTGAGTATACTCCGGCGGCCAAAAAAGCACAATGAGCAGAAAAACGCCCGTGATAAGAAACTTATCACAGGCGTTTATACTGTTTGAAATTTTATCATTCCGGGCTGTTTGATGGGGCTTTGTCGATGCGCAACCGCTCGAGCGCGGCGGTCACGTTCCCGTGCATCACCTGCGCCAGCCGGTCGACGATGACCTCCGGCTCACCCTTCATGTCGTTCTTGATCCAGTCGAGCATCAGGCCTACAAAGGCATACTGATAGACCGTCGCGATGAAGTCCATGTCCTCCTCGCGGACGGACATGCCCGCGGCCTTCTCCCGCACCACGCCGATCAGCAGCTCATAGGTCAGCTTGTAGAGATAGGTCTCCACCTGCTCACGGCTCACCGACCGGTAGACGTTCATGATGAATGGCTTGTTGTCCAGCACGGCCTCGAAGATCTGGAGCAGGCCCTGCTGCCACGTGTCATAGGTCTTCTTGCCCTCGAGCGCGCGGCTCGCATCCTCGACGCATGTCCACTCGATCAGGTCGTAGATGTCCTTGAAGTGGTAGTAAAACGTCATGCGGTTGATGCCGCAGTCCTCGGCAATGTCGTTGATGGTGATTTTTCCGAGCGGCTTTTGCAGCAGCAAATGCTTCAGCGACGCGGAGATCGCGCGCTTCGTGATCTGAGACATGGCGCTCCCCTTTCCCGGTTAGTGCCCCAAGTATAGCACATTTCCGGGCCTCACGCAAGCGTCACGCCGTCTCCGGCACAAGCCGGAGCTTCCGGAAGCAGCGCAGGAAATAGGCGATCTCTGCCGCCGCCGTGATCGTCCACGAGAAGGCGTAGAGCAGATAAAGCGAGGGGATCGTATGATAGTGCGCGAAGATGGTATATACCCAGATGACGCGGAACACGCAGGAACCCATGATGACGACCACCGTCGGCACGATCGTCCGCCCGAGGCCGCGGCAGGCCGCGATCGTGTTGTCCATGAACGCGCTGATCGCGTAGGAGAAGCACATGATCTTCATCCGCTGCATCCCGGCCTCCACGACGTCCGCACTGTTCGTGAACACGTAGAGGAACGGGCGGCCCGCAAAATAGAACGCCACACCGAGCACCGCCGCGACCGCAAACGCATAGAACAGGCTGATGAGATAGCTGTCCATCATGCGCTTCTTGTGGCCCGCGCCCCAGTTCTGGCCCATGAATGTCGAGCATGCGGTGTAGAACGCCATCATGATATTGTAGATGATGGTATCGGTGTTCGCCGCGGCGGCGTTGCCGGACACCATGGTCGAATCGAACGAGTTGACCGCCGCCTGAATGAACAGGTTCGCAATCGCAAAAATCATGTGCTGGATGCCCGCCGGGACGCCGAGGCCCAGGATCCGCCCGACCTCGTCGCCATGGAACCGCAGCCGCTGAAAATAGAATTTGCAGGCGTCGTTCAGGCGCATCATGTGCCACACGACGAGGATGGCTGACACGTACTGCGAGATGACGCTCGCCAACGCCACGCCGTCCGCCGCCATCTTACACACGATGACGAAGAACAGGTTCAGGATCACGTTCAGAATGCCCGCGATCGTCAGATACAGCAGCGGCCGCTTTGTGTCGCCGTTCGCGCTGAGCACCGCGTTGCCGAAGTTGAAGATGCCGAGCGCCGGCATGCCGAGCGCATAGATGCGGAAATAGAGCACCGCGCCGGGCAGCAGATCGTCCTTCGTGTGCAGCATCTCCAGCATGTTCGCCGCCAGCGCAAGGCAGAGCACCATAATGCCAACGCCCGCCAGCAGGCACAGCAAAAACGCCGTATGGACTGCGCGGCTCGTCTCCTCGCGGTGCTGCGCGCCGAGATGCTGCGCCACGCGGACGTTCACGCCGTTGCCCATGCCGATCAGAAAGCCTGTGAACAGCGTCACGAGCGTCGACGTTGAGCCGACGGAGCCAAGCGCCGTGTCGCTTGCAAATTTGCCCACGACCGCCACGTCCGCCATATTGAACATGACCTGTAACAGCTGCGAAAAGACGAGCGGGATGCTGAAGAGCAGAATGTTCTTCCACAGCGACCCCTCGGTCATCTGGATCTCCCCGCGCGCCGCGCCTGCACGTGCCATATGAACTCACCCTTTTTCAAGAATTACTGAAAAGCTACACCATTATAATGACTTCTTTCCGGCGCGTCAAGTGCCTGATTTTCACAAAAACAAATTCTCTTTTTCATAAAAACTGTTCTGTTTTTCTGTGCTTTTTCCAAGTACAAATCGTGCGGAAATTATGCTATGATAATCAAAAACGTGACAAGAGGCCGCCGCATGTACGATGCACCGCAATGCAAGGTTCTGATCGCGGGACAGAGCTATATGAAATGTATGGAGCTGAAGCGAATGCTCAACTGGGCGGAAGAGGGCTTCCGCGTTATCCTTGAGCAAAATATCTGCTCCTGTGAGACGCCGCTCGAGCGCGTCAACCCCGACATTCTGATTCTCGTTGGCATCACCGGCTGGATGGACGTCAAGGTCATCATCGACTCGTTTGCCAAAAAACACAATCTCAGCCAGATTATCGTCGTCTGCGACGAAAAGAATCCCCTTGGTCTCTCCAATCAGATCCGGTTTCTCCCCTCTGCCGTCACGCCGGAGCTGCTGCGCAGCGCCCTCCGCGCCATAAAAGAAGCGCTCACCGCCGCAGTTCCCGGCGATTTCCCCTCCGGTCAGGTCGGGCAGGCACGCGATCTGCTGCTGCAATATGCTGCCCGCGTCCCCAGTTCGCGCCTTGTCATCGCACGGCTCTGTCTTGAGCAGCCGTGTCAGACGCCCGCCGCCAGTCTGCGCCTGGAGGAGGCCTTCCGCCGCTACCTCAATTCCGAAGCGTTCTTCTATCAGGAGTCTGTTTTCAGCTATTGCTTTCTGCTCGGTCTCAGTGCCGTTTCCATCCGCGATCAGCTTCAGCTGATCGAATACGCCCTCCGCAAGCTCCGCGGTGAAGCCGGCACGATGCTCCACTGCCGCGCCGCGCTCTTTCTCAGCGACCTTGCCGATCCGACCAGTGTTGTCTCCGAATACGAGACGCTCCTCGCTCTCGAGCCGCAGCGCTTTTTCTGCGATGACTGGCCGATCATCTCCCGTGCCCTCCGTGAGCAGAGCTATGCCCCGCTGCCGGATCATGCTGCGCTCAGCGCGCTGCAAATGGAGCTGATGCAGGCCACGCTCAGCGGCAGCGGCGATACGATCATCCGGCTCCTCCATACGCTCTACCGCAACAATCTCAAGCGTTCACGCGATCTAAAAGCCTTCCGCGTTGCGGAGGCGCAGCTCCGTGAGGTGCTGGGTTGTATCTATTCCATCTCGCGCCGCCCGATGGATTCCGCTCCCGCGCAAGAGCCTGCGCTCTGGTCGATTGAAGACGCCATGGAGCGGCAGATCCACGCGTTCCGCCGCGCCATCCCGCTGCAAAGCAAGGAGTCCGGCAGTCTCAGTCCGCTGGTGCTGCGAACGCTCGAGCTGCTCACCCAGCGCCACGACCAGACGGTCTACGTCAGCGCCATTGCCGCCGAGCTCGGCGTTACCGACTCCCACCTCAGCCGCTCGTTCAAGCAGCAGCTCGGCATCGGCATCGCAGAGTATATCCGCTACGTCCGCGTCTATGCCGCAGCCGCCGAGCTCTGCACCGGCGACGCCCGCATCCGCGACGTGGCCGAGCACCACGGCTTCTCCGATTCCAAGTATTTCAGTAAAGTATTCCATCAGCTTCTTGGCCTTACGCCGAGTCAGTGGTTGCAGCGCCACGCGCAGTCGGGCGCAGCGCAGGAGGTACTCGCATGAAAAGTGCCAATCTCGTCCAAATCGGAAAAATCGTCATCGACGAACACTGCCCCGAGCCGAAGCTCACTTCGCCGGAACAGACGCTTGTCCGTGTGCGTTATGCGGCTATCAATGCCGATGATTACAGTGCCTTTGCCCGTTATCTCGGCCGCGTCTACAACAGTCAGCGCCTTCTGCATGAATTTTCCGGTGAGATCGTTGCGCTCGGCCCACAGGCCGCAGCACAGGGATTCGCCGTCGGCGACCATGTGAGCTGTAATATCCTGCGCGGCTGCGGTGTCTGCCCGGCCTGCTGCTTCAGCTTCTTAAAAAGCGGATGCCCTCGATCCTCGCCGTCAGCGAGCCGGTCGCCGCGAAGCGCGCGCTGGCGCGCAGCCTCGGCGCGGATCTCGTCATCGACCCGGCCACCGAACGCATTGAGGAACTCATTCTCATGTATTCTGACGGACAGGGCTTTGACGCCGTGATCGACGCCGCCGGCGAGCTGTCTGCCATTGAAAACGCCGTCGGCCTCATCGATCAGATCCTCCCGCTCGACGAATTTCAGCACGCGATGCAGCTCTACGGCAGCCGCCAATGCTTACGAATTCTTTTGAAAATCTGACCGCAAAAAATTCCACCTCTCATTTCTCCCGTTCTGTTCCTGTGCGCCGCCGGACGTCGATGCTTTTTGTTCCGGCGGCGTTTTTTTGCACTTTTTCCCAAAAATGTTTTTCCTGATTTTAGTGATCCTTGCGCTTGCATTTTTGTAGTATGGTTATTTTGCACAATATAAGCATTGGAATTCTATTGATTTTTTCACGTAAACGTCAGTTTTACGCACCTTCGGCAACTCTTCTCCGGTAAGTGCAAAAAATCGGTCGTATTTTCAGGGAAATCGCACAGAATTGACGTTGAGCCGTCAAAAATCTCGTACTAAAATAGAACATGCAGAGGGAATCATCCTCAAAACAAAAAGAAGGAGAGAAAGCAATGTCCAACATCGAAAAGCAAGCGGAACTTGCCACGAACATCAAGCTGTCGTTCCGGCTGCGAATAGACTACTCCATCTCCGAGTTCGGTTACAACTCCATCTACTACTGGATCAGCGTCTTTATGCGGTGTTCCTGACAGACCAGATGGGAATTGCCGCCGGAGCCGTCTCGTT
>USDP01000117.1 GCA_900553545.1 uncultured Eubacteriales bacterium
CGGTGGAAGCTTGCGGGAACGGGCGGACAGGGTCGTCCGCCCCTACAGAGCGTTCCGCACTGCCAGCGGCGAGAGATTTTCTGTGAGAAGAAGGCGCGCGGGCGAAGGCGTATCGGGTATACGTCGAGTCCGCCGCAACGAACCCCCCGTAACCGCTGATGAAATTGTCTGCGGTTATCAACGGATCTTTTGCCCCAACTGTGCAGTTCGAAAAACTTGAAATACATACAGTATTCCTGCGTTTTTCAAACTTTCATTTGCGGCAAAATCTCTCGCTGATAACTCTTGCCAATTTGATCATCGGTTACTCTGACGGAAAGATCCGTCGCTGGATCATTCTGGTTTAATTTGCTCCATGACAAAGCACTCAAAGATGTCGCCCTCTTTGATGTCGTTGAACTTCTCAATCGACATGCCGCACTCATAGTTCGCGGCAACCTCCTTGACAGAGTCCTTGAAGCGCTGGAGCGAGCCGAGCTTGCCCTCGTGGATGACGATGTTGTCGCGCAGCACGCGGACCGAGGCGTCGCGGGTGATCTTGCCGTCCTTGACATAGCAGCCCGCAATCGTGCCGATGGCAGAGACCTTATAGGTCTGGCGCACTTCGGCGTGGCCGATGATGACCTCGTGGTACTTCGGGGCCAGCATGCCCTTCATGGCGTCGGAAATTTCATTGATGGCGTCGTAGATGACGCGGTACATCCGCATATCGACGTTGTCGCGCTTGGCCGCGGCCTGCGCGAGTTCGTTCGGGCGGACGTTGAAGCCGATGACGATGGCGTTCGAGGTCGAGGCCAGCAGGATGTCAGACTCGTTGATCGCGCCGACGCCGGTGTGGATGACGCGGACGCGGACCTCGTCGTTGCTGATCTTCTCGAGCGAAGCCTTCAGCGCCTCGGCGCTGCCCTGCACGTCGGCCTTGATGATGAGGTTCAGCTCCTTCATCTCGCCCTCCTGAAGCTTGGAGAACAGGCTCTCGAGCGTGACCTTCTGGTTGAGCTTGTTGGCGTCGTCCTTGATCTTCTGCTTCCGCTGCTCGACGAGCTGGCGGGCCATGCGCTCGTCGGCGACAACGTTGAATTCGTCGCCCGGCGCGGGCACCTCGGCCAGACCTGTGATCTCAACCGGGATGGACGGCCCCGCGTCCTTGACCTGCGCGCCCTTGTCGTTTGTCATCACGCGCACGCGGCCGACGGCCGTGCCTGCAATGATGAGATCGCCCTGATGGAGCGTACCGTTCTGGACGAGGAGCGTCGCGATCGGGCCGCGCGCCTTATCCAGCCGCGCCTCGAGGACGCAGCCCTTGCCCGCGCGGTTCGGGTTGGCCTTGAGTTCTTCGACCTCGGCAGTCAGGATGACGGTCTCGAGCAGATCGTCGATGCCCATGCCGGTCTTGGCAGAAATTTTGCAGACCTCGGTCTCGCCGCCCCATTCTGCGGGTGTCAGACCGTGCTCGGTCAGCTGGGTGAGGATGCGGTCGGGGTTCGCGCCGTGCTTATCCATCTTGTTGACGGCGACGATGATCGGGATCTCCGCAGCCTTCGCATGGTTGATGGCCTCGATGGTCTGCGGCATGATGCCGTCGTCCGCGGCCACGACCAGGATGGCGATGTCGGTGCACATCGCGCCGCGCGCGCGCATCTCGGTGAACGCGGCATGGCCCGGCGTATCGAGGAACGTGATGGGCTGGCCGTTGACCTGCGTGGTGTAGGCGCCGATGTGCTGGGTGATGCCGCCGGCCTCGCCGGAGGCAACATGTGCATTGCGGATATAGTCGAGAAGGCTGGTCTTGCCGTGGTCAACGTGCCCCATGACGACCACGACCGGCGGGCGGGTGACCAGCTCGTCGGCGGTGTCCTGATGGTCGTCGAACAGCCGCTCTTCAATCGTGACAACGACCTCTTTTTCCACCTTGCATCCCATCTCGACCGCGACGAACTCCGCCGTGTCAAAGTCGATGGTCTGGTTGACGGTGGCCATGACGCCGTTCTTGATCAGGCACTTCATAACCTCGGCGGCGGTCTTCTTCATGCGGGAGGCCAGCTCGCTGACGGTGATCTCATCCGGGATCTTAACCACGAGCTGTGCCTTTTTCGCGATCTCAAGCTGAAGCCGGCGCATCTTCTCCTGCTCCTCGGAGCGGGACTTCGTGCCGAACTTTCTCGCCTGCTGCTGGCGCTTGTTGTTCTTGCTGTTGATCTTCTGCTTGCCGCCCTTATAGTTCTGCACGCGCTCAGAGACGAGGGAGTCGACGCGGTCGTCATAGCGGTCGGCATTGACGGTGACGGCGGAGGTGTCGATGCGCTTGCGCTCCGGCTCCTTCGGCTTGGCGGGCTGCTGCGGCTGTCCGCCGCTCGCGGACACGTTCTGCTTCTGGTTCCCGGAATTCGTCTGCGGACGCGGCGTGCCCTGCGGGGCGCGCTGCGGGTTCTGAGCGGGTGCGGCAGCGGGCGCCGAGCCGGCCGGCGCAGCGGGCATCTGCGGGCGCTGAGCGGGCGCGGGAGCGGGAGCAGGTGCCGGGGCGGGTGCGGCTTTGACCGCGAAAACCTGCTCGAGCGAGTCGATCTGATGGTTTCTCGTGATATGATCGAAGATCACGTTCAGCTGATCCTCGGTCAGGTTTTGGGAGCTGCTCTTCGGCTTATCGTAAAACTTCCCGACGATCTCGATGACCTCTTTGGTCGGCATTTTCAAATCGTCGGCGACTTCCTTGATCTTCTGCTTGATTTCAATACTCAATACAGCCACCTCCTGTTATTTTTTTCCATGTTTCATATTGTTCCTGTGGGCCTTCTCTTCCTGCCGGCGTTTTTGCACGCGCATGGTCTGGCGCGTCAGCTCCTGTAGGATGGCCTCATTCCCCTCGCCTGTGCCCAGCGCCTCAACGAACGCCTTGGCCAGCGCGGGATCGAGCACGGCGCAGAGCGCACAGGCGTTGCAGCCAAGGCCGTTGCCCAATTCTTCCTTCGTAAATCCGACCTGCATCCACGCGGGTTTGCCGCTGCGGCAGAACGACTGCGCGCGGCGCACCGTGTGCTCGCCCGCATCCTGCGCGACGAGCAGCAGCCGCGCCTTGCCGCTGCGGCAGGCGATGCCCGCCGGCTCCTCGCCGATGGCGAGACGGTTTGCCTTGCGGGCGATGCCGAGCAGGTGCAGGGCCTTTTCCTGATTATGCTCCATGCTCCGCCTCCATCCGTTCTGTGAGTGCGTCATAGACCTCCTGCGGGATCTGGCAGTCGAAGCCGCGTTCGAGCGCCTTGGCCTTGCGGGCCTTTTTCAGGCAATCCACGTTCGGGCAGACATATGCGCCGCGCCCGGGCGCCTTGCCCTTGAAATCCAGCGTGATCTCGCCCTCCGGGGATTTGACGACGCGCACCAGCTCGCGCTTGGGCCGCATCTCGCGGCAGCCGACGCACTGGCGCATCGGGATCTTTTTCTGCATGGCGTTTTCCCCCCTGCGCTGCGCTTACGCTTCCTCTGGCTCCGCCGGAAGCTCTGCCGGGGCCTCCGGCTCATCCGCATCGGCCTGAGAGGCGGGGCGGATATCGATCTTATAGCCGGTCAGGCGGGCGGCCAGTCTTGCGTTCTGGCCCTCCTTGCCGATGGCGAGGGAGAGCTGATCGTCCGGGACGACAACACGGCAGGCCTTGCCCGCGCCGGGCAGGAGCGAGACGGAAAGGACCGTGGCCGGGCTGAGGGCCGAGGCCACGAACTGGCACGGGTCCTCCGACCAGACGACAATGTCCATCTTCTCGCCGTGCAGCTCGTCGACGACCGCGCCGACACGTCCGCCGCGCGGGCCGACGCAGGCGCCGACCGGGTCGACATTGGCCTCGGCGGCATGGACGGCGATCTTGGTACGGGAGCCGGCCTCGCGGGCGATGGATTTGACCTCGACCGCGCCGGATGCAATCTCCGGAACCTCCAGCTCGAACAGGCGCTTGACGAGGCCCGGGTGCGTCCGGGAGACGATGACCTGCGGGCCGCGGTTGCTGCGGCGCACCTCGACAACGTAGACGCGGATCATATCGCCCTCGGTATAATGCTCGGTAGGAACCTGCTCCGACCGTGAGAGGAGCGCGGAAGTCTTGTCGCTGCCGCCGGTGAGGTGGATGATGAGGTCGCCCGAGGTTGGATCGGCACGGAGCACCGAGCCGCTGAGGATCTCATGCTCCTTAGAGGAGAAGGTATCGAAGATCATGCCGCGCTCGGCCTCGCGGATGCCCTGAATGATGACCTGCTTGGCGGTCTGGGCGGCGATGCGGCCGAACGCCTGCGTCTTCACGTCGACATTGACGAGGTCGCCGAGGTCGGCGTGCTTGTTGATCTTGCGGGCCTCGTCGAGCGAGATCTCCGTGGCGGGCGTGAGGACGTCGTCGACGACCTCCTTCTGCACGTACATGTGCATATCGTTGTCCTTGATCTCGACAAAGACGTTGTCGGTATAGCCCTCTTTGTCCTTTTTATAGGCAGCGATCAGCGCCTGCGTGATCTTTTCGAGCATGTAGTCCTGCGGGATGCCGCGTTCTTTTTCGAGCTGGGCCAGCGCCGCAAAAATTTCTGCGTTCATGTTTTCCGGATTCCTCCTTTAAAATTCGACGCGAAGCCGCACCTGTGCGACCTCGGATTTTTCAAAACGTACTTCTTTTTCGCCCTGCCGGATGGTGACGGCCCCGTCCTCGTAGGCCGCAAGCGTCCCGGCCTGTTCCTTCAGGCCGTTCACGGGCTTATAGAGCTTGACCGTGACGGCGCTGCCGAGAAACTGTGCGAAATCGGACGGGCGCTTCAGCTCCCGCTCGAGTCCGGCGGAGCAGACCTCGAAGCTGTAGCTGTCGGGAATGGGATCCTTCTCGTCGAGGATCGGATCCACCGCGCGGGAGATGGCCTCGCAGTCGTTGATGTCGACGCCGCCCTCTTTGTCGATATAGAGCCGCAGGAACCAGTCGCCGCCCTCTTTGACGTATTCCACGTCCCAGAGCGAGCAGCCGTGCGCCTGCACCACAGGCTCGGCAAAGGCCCAGACCTGTTCGGTGATCTTCACGAAAATTCCTCCTTTTCAGCAAGAAAGAGTGGGGAAGGATTCCCCACTCTCAAGTTTACACTATCAAGATAATTGGATTATACCACCCTTTGGCGGAAAAAGCAAGGGATATTCTTGAAATGATTTGGAATTTTCCGCGCTTTTTCCGTGTTTTTTCGCCAGCGGGCGGAATTTTTAGAAATTCCGA
>USDP01000118.1 GCA_900553545.1 uncultured Eubacteriales bacterium
CGTCCGTGACGATATTGTTCTCTTTGATCCCGGCTGCCAGATCTGCGCGGACGCCGAGGTCGTCTCCGGCGAGTGCCGTGTCAATGAGGCGCTCGTCACCGGCGAATCGGACGAGATCGTCAAAAAGCCCGGCGACAGCCTCCTTTCCGGCAGCTTTGTTGTCAGCGGCGGCTGCCGCGCACGTCTGACCGCCGTCGGAGCCGACTCGTTTGTCTCCAAGCTGACCATCGAGGCCAAAAAGGCGGGCAAGCAGCCAAAGTCCGAGATGATGCGCTCGCTGACGAGCCTCATCAAATGGATCGGCTTCCTCGTCATTCCGCTCGGCGTGCTGATGTTCATCAAGGAATACCGCTGGCTGGACCGCGACGTCGTCACCTCCGTGATCTCGACCGTCGGCTCCATCGTCGGCATGATCCCAGAAGGATTGTACCTTCTGACCAGCCTTGCCCTCGTCGCCAGCATCATCCGCCTCGCCGGCCGCCGCACGCTCGTCCACGATATGGACTGCATTGAGACGCTCGCCCGCGTAGATACACTCTGTGTCGACAAGACCGGCACCATCACCGAGCCGGCCATGATTGTCGACGACATCGTTCCTCTCGTGCCGGACCGCTTCTGCGAGGATGACATCCGCTCCATCATGGCGGACTATGTCTCCGCCATGCAGAGCGACAACGACACGATGATCGCGCTGAAGCAATATTTCGACGGGACGGCCCGCCGTGTCGCGCAGCAGACGCTGCCGTTCTCCTCGGCGAAAAAATACGGCGGCGTGCAGTTCCATTCCGACGAGGTCTATCTGCTCGGCGCGCCCGATATTCTGCTCGCCTCACAGCCGGACGCGGCGGACACGCTCCGTCAGGTGGAGGAGTTCTCTGCCAAAGGCTGCCGCGTACTGCTCCTCGGACTCTACGAAGGCGGTCTGAATGACGACGCGCCCACCGCGCCGCTCCTGCCGCTCTCGCTCGTCCTTCTCTCCAACAAGATCCGTGAGGCCGCGCCTGATACGTTCGCCTACTTCGCCCGTCAGGGCGTCGCCGTCAAGGTCATCTCCGGCGACAACGCGCTCACGGTCTCCGAGGTCGCACGCCGCGCCGGGATCGAGGGTGCAGAGAATTATGTTGACGCGCGCACGCTTCAGACCGAAAAGCAGCTCGCGCAGGCCGCCGAGCGCTGCACGGTCTTCGGCCGCGTCACACCCGACCAGAAAAAGCAGCTCGTGCAGGCCATGAAGGCCGCGGGCCATACCGTCGCCATGACCGGCGACGGCGTCAACGACGTGCTTGCCCTGCGCGAAGCCGACTGCTCCATCGCAATGGCCTCCGGCAGCTCCGTCGCCTGTCAGGCGTCGCACATCGTCCTGCTGGACTCCGATTTCTCGGCCATGCCGTCTGTTGTGGCGGAGGGCCGCCGCGTCATCAACAACATCGAGCGCAGTGCTTCGCTCTATCTGGTCAAGAACATCTTCACCTTCATCCTCGCGATCACCACGCTCATCTTCACGCTCCCCTATCCCTATTCGCCCGCGCAGCTGAGCCTGGTCAACGCCATCACCATTGGCATCCCGTCCTTCATCCTGGCGATGGAGCCGAACGAGGACCGCATCAGCGGCCATTTCCTCGGGAATGTGCTGCGGCGCGCTCTCCCCGCCGCGCTGGCGGATTATCTGCTCGTGCTCGGCGTCATGCTCTTCTATCTCGCCTTCCATCTCGAGGACGATATGCTCAGCACCATCAGCACCGGCGTCATGGGTGTTGTGGGCCTGATGATGGTATTCCGCACGTCGAAGCCATTCAACACGCTCCGTATCGTGATGATGTCCTTCCTGATCGCGGCCTTCGCCGTCTGCTATTTCTTCTTCCCCACGTATTTTACGATCGAGCCGCTCAACACCCGCGGTCTGTTGGTGTTCATTGTCTTTGCGCTGCTGGCCTGCTCGGTCTTCTGGGCGCTGCGCCGCTTTGGCCTGTGGATCTCGGAAAAGCTCCTGCACCGCAAATCAAAGCGCAACCAGTCTCCCTCGTAGACGATCATCGACTCAATTAAGATGCAAACCGCGCCCCGGTACGCCGGGGCGCGGTTTCTGTTTTTATTGACGAAATTCCGAAAACCCGGCCCTGCGCATCAGCGGCGCGATTTCCTTCGCTGCCGAGTGTCCCTTGTAGAGCACGCGGTAGATGGCCGAGCAGATCGGCATATCGATGCGCAGCTCCCGCGCAAGGTGCTCGATGCTGTCCGCGGCATAATAGCCCTCGACGGCTGCGCCCACATGCCGCAGCGCTTCCTCGACGGTCTCGCCCTGCCCGATGTAGAGCCCGGCCCGCTGGTTGCGGCTGTGCTCGGAGAAGCACGTCACGATCAGATCGCCGACACCCGCGAGTCCAAAGCACGTCTCCCGCCGCCCACCGAGCAGAATGCTCAGCGACGAGATTTCCGAGATCGACCGCGTCAGATACATTGCCCGCAGATTGTCGCCCGCGCCCATGCCGCGCAGGATTCCCGCGCCGAGCGCCACCACGTTCTTGAACGCCCCGCACAGCTCCACACCGACCATATCGTCGTTGATGTAGATCCGGAACACGTCATTCATGAGCGCGGCGCGGACGCGCTTGGCCGCCTCCAGATCGCGGCTCGACAGCACACACCCCGTCGCCATTCGGCGTGAGACTTCTTCTGCATGCGTCGGGCCAGAGAGCGCAACGATCGGCCGCCCCGTCCCGGCGTATTCCGCGATGATCTCCGTCATGCGCGCATTTGTGCTGCGCTCGATGCCCTTCGTCGCGGACACCAGGATGGCCTCCGCCGGCAGATGCGGCGCGATGGCCTGCGCCGTCTCGCGCAGCGCAAAGCTCGGCACCGCGTAAAGCACCAGCTCTGCGTCCTCCGCCTCGGCCAGCTCCGCCGTCACCCGGATGCCCGGCGGGAGCGTCACGCCCGCCAGCGCCGGGTTCTGCCGCGTGACGTCGATCTCCCGTGCCTTTTCCGCGTTCCGCGTCCAGAGCGTCACCGCGTGTCCGTTCTCATCCAACAGCATCGCAAGCGCCGTGCCCCACGCACCGGCCCCGGCAACAAAAATTCTCATAGCGTCTCCTTTTGCGGCGCATCGCCGCGGCATGATTCGCCGCCCATTATACCAGATTTTCTCCGTTTGACAAGCCCCGCATGCTCCGTCTCCACTCTTTCCAAACAAAAAGACCGCCGCAGCCTCTTGGCTGCGGCGGCAAGACCATCCTCTCCGCATGCTCTCTCCTCATGCCTTCGGATGATATTTGTTATACACAGCCTTCAAATTCTGTTTGACGAGCTGTGCATAGACCTGAGTGGAGGAAATATCGCTGTGACCCAGCATTTCCTGAATCGACCGGAGATCCGCTCCGTTCTCGAGCAGATGCGCCGCAAAGCTGTGCCGCAGCGTGTGCGGCGTGATCTCCTTGTCGATGTGCGCTTTTTCCTGATAGTATTTGATGATCTTCCAGAGTCCCTGACGGCTCATGCGCTCGCCGGAGACGTTTACGAACAGTGACCGTTCGCCCGGTGCGGCCACCATGCTAGGACGCACATTTTCTATGTAATCCCGCAGCACGGACACGGCCTCGGGATAGAGCGGGATGAGGCGCAGCTTCTCGCCGCTCGCGCAGCGGAGAAATCCGCCCGTCAGGCTCACGTCGTCGACATTTAGTCCAATCAGCTCGCTCACGCGGATGCCCGTCGCATACAGTACCTCGAGCATTGCCTTGTCGCGGCAGCCTTTGAGATCATTCGGCTTCGGCTGATCGAGCAGCAGCTCGACTTCCTTGCCGCTCAGGATCTGCGGGAGCTTTTTCTCTGCCTTTTCAACCTTGATGTTGTGGACGGGGTTGACCTCGATCTCATCCTCCGCCATTGCAAAGAGATACAGGCTCTTGAGCGAGGCGAGCGAACGGGAGATCGTTGCCGGGGACTTCCCGGCATCGTGCAGCCACAACGCATACTCGCTCACGACCGACTGATCCGCGTCTAAAACGGAAATGCCTCTGGTCTCCAGATATGACGCATACTGCCGCAGATCCCGCATGTAAGACGAGACCGTGTTGGCCGAAGCGTTTTTGACATGGATGAGGTGATCCTCATACCGCGCAATGATGTTGACCATAGACGTGTCCTTCCAGATTCGTTTGATCGCGCCGGTGTCTGAATGAGTCCGCCCGCAATGTGGGCGTCAAATCAAAAACAGCCGCAGCGCCGAATGGCGGGGCTGCAAAAAAATACGAACAGAAAGACGCAACAACCAGGTCTTTTCCGAACAAAGAAGCGACGCAAGCCACCGTCACCGGACGAAGACACAGGACAGGCGGATGCAGCCGCAGCAGATTATGAATGTGAAATTATCGCTACCGCCCGTCCCAACGGGCGTGATGCTACTATACCGCAAAGCGCCTTAAATTTCAAGGAAAATTCAGCAAAATCTTAATTTTTGTAAATTATGACAAGGTATTATGTTTACTACATTATGTCTACAACGCAACCTGAGAGCGAACGCAATGCGCCAGATGGCTGCGGAAGGCACCAGATATGGTGTCTCACCGCCATTGGGCGCATAAATCTTGTTTTTGCAGGATTTCGTGCGTGCAGAAACATAAACGTAAGTGTCATTTACTTTGCAAGCTCATGACGGAGCGCTTTCATTTTCTGCGATACTTCCGTTTTTTCGGTCGCAGTTGGCAGAGCATCGCAAGCAAAGCCGCGGCCCCCACCGCGCCGAGCCACAGCAGTGGCATTCGGATCTGTCCCACGAAGAGCAGATTCCCCATCAGCGCGCAGACCGCCGTACACCCACTGGCGACTGCGGCCCACTGCACCTTCCGCTCCTTCGCCATACAGGCGCAGATCAACCCGGACGCAACCGCACCCAGCAGCGCGGCACAACGCCCCGCCGTCATCAGTCCCTCCTGCGGAATAACGCCGCCCATCACCAGCGCCGCCGCCAACGCGCAGAGTCCCGCGCCGATCAGCCCGCCAAGCAGTACATTCTTCCCGACCCAGCTCACCGGCCCGCTGCGCTTCGTACCCGTTCGTTTCTTGCCCATCCGGCATCCCTCCTTCCCCACCACTCTATGGCCCTGTCCCACCAAAAAGAACCGCTTTGTGATTTCCTGCTGCACCGAAAACGACCCTGTCCGTCCGATTTGCGCCCCCATTCTTTTCTTTCTCTTTTTGAGAAAGAAAAGA
>USDP01000119.1 GCA_900553545.1 uncultured Eubacteriales bacterium
CGCCTCCTTTGTGAGAAATGCCTGATGCGAGGTGACGAGGACGTTCGGCATCGCAATCAGCCGCACCAGCGTGTCGTCCGAGACGATCTCTCCCGAGCAGTCCTCGTAAAACAAGTCGCCCTCCTCCTCGTATACATCCAGGCACGCTGCGCCGACCTTGTGGCTTTTCAGTCCCTCGATCAGCGCCTCTGTGTCCACCAACCCGCCGCGCGACGTGTTCACGAGCACAGCCCCGTCCTTCATCTGCACGATGGCCGCCGCACCGATCATGTGCCGCGTCTCATCCGTGAGCGGGCAGTGCAGAGAGATCACGTCCGCCTGTCGCAGCAGCTCCGGCAGCTCCACATAGTCAAGGCCGCTGTCCGGGTTTGGGAATTTGTCGTATGCCAGCACCCGCATCCCAAAGCCGGTGCAGATCTGCGCAAAAATGCGGCCGATCTTGCCCATGCCAACGACACCGGCGGTCTTGCCGTGCAGATCAAAGCCCGTGAGCCCCGACAGGCTGAAATTGAAATCGCGTGTGCGGAGATAGGCCCGGTTCGTGTGCCGGTTGACCGTCAGCAGCAGCGCCATCGCGTGCTCCGCCACCGCATAGGGCGAGTATGCCGGGACGCGGAAGACGTGAAGTTTTCCAAAGCAGGCCCGGACGTCCACATTGTTGAAGCCCGCGCACCGCAGCGCAATGACCCGGACGCCGAGCCGATAGAGCGCATCCACAACGGCGGCGTTTACCGTGTCGTTGACGAACACGCACGCGCCGTCAAAGCCGCGCGCCAGCTGCACAGTGTCCTCGCCGAGCTTCGTCTCAAAATACTGGATCTCAATGCCAGTCCCGGCGGCATGCGCGTCAAATCCGGGCTTGTCATAGGGTTTTGCGAAGTTTCATTGCTGCACCTCCATGACTTTTATGGCACGGGCAGCCATGTTTTATACAGGTGCAGTCAAGCGTTCTTTTCCATAAAACGAACGGGATGCTGCGCCGTCCATTTGCGGAGCAGCTCCAGCCCCAGCAGGATGGCGACGCCCAGTGCAAAGCCGGGGAGATCAAAGGTCTCGAAGCTGACGGGCGGCTGCGGCGCCTCCAGCCCGGCGGGACCCATGACAATCGCATAGAGCGAACCGGCCATCAGACCGAGAATCAGCCAAACCATCTGGCTGCGATATTTGCGGAGCGCGGCGCGAATCGCGTGAATGGAAAGCCCAACGCCTGCGATCACCCCCCAGCCCCAGCGCACAGAGTCCCGGAAACACGGAAAAATCAAATCCAAGGAACGCCCTGATGGCCTGAATGGCCGGGAGATAGACGCCCGCGATGAGCAGAATCGTCGAACCGGAGATCCCAGGCAGCACCATCGCCGTGATCGCCACCGCGCCGGAGAGGAAAATGTAGCCCAGCATCCAGACTGGCGCGCCCGCAAAGCGGATGGCCACGCCAACTGTATTCGCGCGGAGCAGCGTCAGCAGCACGACGAGCAGCAGCCCAAGCAGCGCGAACGGCGCGTACCGCTCCTGCCCGCGCAGGGATTTTTTCTCCGCGCGGAGCACGAACGGAAACGAGGCCAGCGTCAGCACGCACGCCCCCATTCCGAAGATCCAGCCGAGGCCGAGCTTCAAAAGATAGATGATCGCCGATTTTCGCGCGTCCGCGTCCTTTCCAAACAGGCTGTGTAGCGCGTTGAGGAAGCGATCATAAAAACCGAGGATGAACGCGATCGTCCCGCCGGACACACCGGGGACGCTGTCAGCCAGCGCCATGCAAAATCCATGAATGGCTGTTAAAATCATACAGATTCTCCTTTCCGGCGCGCGCCGAAGAGTTTTTTCGCTGTGAGAAGCAGCGGCTTTGCGTTCAGGATCAGCAGCAGGAACACGAGCGGGGCCTGTGCGGGAAACCAGCAGGAAGCCCAGCGGGGAAACCAGCGGGATATGAGCGGGAACGCGAGCAGGGCCTGAGCGGAGAGCAGTCCCGCGTCCAACGTCACAATTGGCACGGCGAGCGGGAACGGCAGCAGCCGCCGTATGCTGACAGCACGGACAAAAAATACCAAAATATAGCTCGCCAGCGTGGCCAGCGCCGCGCCCATCACGCCGATGCGCGGGATGAGGATTAGAGTGAGTATCACATTGCTGCCCGCGCCGAGCAGCACCGTCCAGAAGGACAGGCTGCTCTTTTTCAAAACGACGTAGACGCTGCTTAAAAACGTAGAAAATGCGGCAAAAACCATCGCCAGGCACAAAACCGGGACAAATTGCCACGCATCAAAGTATTCTTCCTCGGCCGGCAGCCGCACCAGAAGCCGTGAGAACGCGATGACGCCCGACGCACTTCAATACCATCCCGGCGACAAACGTCCGCCAGACCGAGGCGTAGAATTGCAGGTGCGCCGCTTCGCCCTTCTGCCGCTCCGTGACGGCGGAGAAAAGCCACGCCTCCATGAAAACGGAGGATAAAACAGTTAAAATCGTCGGCGGCTTGGCCGCGACGGCATAAATGCCATTGGCGGCATTTCCCAGCCAGACCGTGATCATGTAGCGGTCGGAAACGCTGGTGATCCACCAGAACGTCGCCGTCGGGATGAAGGGCACGCAGTATTTTAGCATCCTGGAAAGTGTGCCTTTTTCGGGCTTTTTAAGAGATTTCCAGAGCTTTGCGCGGAGAACGAGATAGCCGGTGGTCAGGACGTCGGCGGCGACGGCGGACAGGACGTAGCCGGTTACGCCGAGGCGCAAGACGGCCAGAAACAGGATGTTCAGGCCGATGACGAGGGCCGTGTTGATCAGGCCCTGCACGGCGAAGCACGTCATATCGCCCTTCGCCCGGATATACTGCGCAGCCAGCGTGTGGAAATTTGAGGCAATGATAAAAGCCGCGATGAGCCACGCGCCTTCCAGCGCCGCGTCTGCAAGCAGCGCAAGCACGACCGCCAGCGCGCCCCCGGCCAGCACCACGAAAAGACCCGCCGTAAACACGCCCGCCGCGTCCTCAGTCTCATCCATCACGAAGCGGAACACCGCGTCCGTGATGCCGAGCGACAGCAATGGGATCAGCAGATTCGCCGTCTGCGTGATGAGATCCGCCGTGCCATAGTCGGCGGGAGAGAGGTGCTCGGTGTAAAACCGCACCATGAGGAACACGAGGACTCTTGAGCCGAATGTGCCGAGGCCCAGCTTCACCGTGTTGCCCGCCAATGTCTGATATTTGTTTCGCATAACACCACTATTCCAAACAAAAAGCGTCTTCTATCATGAACAGGATCATGATAGAAGACGCTTTTAACGTACTATAAAATCAGATTGAAACAGAACTTAAACTGCGCCCTGCGCCGCCGCCCACGTGGCGCACGCCACAGTTTTTGCAGACCGCGCCGTTGCAAGGGCGCGAGAAGGGGAAAGCGACGCACCTTTTTATGCAGTTCGCGCGCTATGAAGCCTGCATAGCGGAAGAACCGCTCCGCGCGGAGCTGGCGCGTTTGCAGGACGAGTGGTTTTTGACGCCGCGTCAGGCCGAGGCCGTTGATCTTGCGCATGTTCTGCGCCTGTTTGCCTCGCCGCTCGGCGCGCGCATCTTATCCGCAAGGGCGCTCCGGCGTGAGTTCAAATTCTCCATTCTGACCGACGCGGCGGACTATGACCCGGCGGCAGCCGGGGAAGAGGTGCTGCTGCAGGGCGTGGTGGACTGCTTCTGGGACGAGCCGGAGGGGCTGGTCATCCTCGACTTCAAGACCGACCGCATCCACGGCGACCTCGACGCGAAGGCCGCGCGCTACGCGCCGCAGCTGGCGGCCTATGCCGCCGCACTCTCGCGCATTTTCCAGAGACCGGTCAAGGAAACGCTGCTCTATTTCTTCGATTGTGACGCTGCCGTTCATCCGGAATGATGCTGTAGGGGCGGCCATTTGCCACCCCGGCATGCAAAGTCCCAGATTTTACAAAAAAATAATTGTTCAGCAGTTGATTTTTGAAAATACAGGTGCTAAAATGCAAGTATAAATCGAAGCGGCATGCCGCTTCGCATACCTCTGCTCCGCAGAGGTATGATGAGATTTGAAGAATGGAGGAAATCTAAAAATGAAACGTAAAATTTTAACGCTTTTGCTTGCGCTGGCGTTGGTTTTGACCATGCTGCCGATGACAGCGCTGGCAGCAGAGGGCAATGTGGCCGAAGTCAACGGTCAAGGCTATTCGACCCTGCAGGCTGCGATCAACGCGGTGCAGACTGCTGGGACGGTCAAGCTGCTTGAAAATGTCACGGAAAGCGTGACCATTCCGGCTGGCGCAACCATTACGCTTGACCTCAATGGCAAGACGCTGGTCAACAGCGCGGTTGCACAGGACAATACGGTCCCGGATGGTGAGCGTAAGCACACTATCACCAATAACGGCACGCTGACGATTGAAGATAGTGTCGGCGGCGGTGTTGTGGATAATGTGAGCCATGGCCGTGCTGCGATCTATAACAACGGCACGATCGCTGAGATCAAGGGCGGCAAATTTACCCGCAGCGTGGACAACAGCACGGATGCGACGAGCGCCAAGGGGAATAGCTGGTACGTGGTCTTTAATGCTGAAAGCGGAAGCATTGAGAAAATCTCTGGCGGCGAGTTCTTGGCGGTTGGTAATTTTTCATCTCTGTTCCGCAACAGCGGCATGATCGGAGAAATCAGCGGCGGCACGTTTACGCAGAATGGATTCATTGCGTTCAAGAATGAGGGCACTGTGAACAAAATCAGCGGTGGGACATTCTCGTCCAGAGATGAATCCTGCATTCAGAACTGGGGCACCATTGGTGAGATTTGCGGCGGCACCATCACGGCTGGCAGACTCGGCATTTGGAATTTCAGCTCTGACGAATATGTATCTCCCGGCAAGGTCGGTGTAATCTCCGGAGGCAGCATCAGTGGTACGACCGCGGCGATCCGCCTGACGGATTATGACAAAACATACGGTTCTCAAGCGTCTGTAACGAATCAAGCGTCAGCATCTATCACCGGCGGCAGCTTCTCTGGCGAACTTCAAATCGGGAAAAACACAAAGCTGTCTGTCAGCGGCGGTACATTTGATCA
>USDP01000120.1 GCA_900553545.1 uncultured Eubacteriales bacterium
AAGTCCTTCCGGGAAACCGGAAGGACTTCTCTTTCGTTCAAAACTCTGATGGTTTACACCCTAGGCCTGAGGATGCAGTATAGGGGGGTATACAAAGAGGAATGTTCCATGAAAAAGGTCTGCGCTGCCCTGTTTCTGATCATACTGCTGCTGGCGGCCATTGTGCCAGTCAGCGCCGCTGGGACGCTGCGGTGACGCGTGCGCAGAGCACTGATTGCACAAAGACGCGGTGCGGAGAGGACGCATGGTTTTGTGAAAATGTCGAATCTTGGACTGTGTGCTTGACAAGCGGTGAGAATCGTGCTTTAATGGCGGCAAGTATTGATAACCACGAAATACAATGACGGAATTATGGCCCTGTTGGAGCGTCTCAGAGAACCGGCGGCTGGTGTGAGCCGGTACCGAAGACAGCGGTCAGTCTGCTTCCCGAGTAGGCCCTGCGAACGGCGACAAGTAGCATGGCCCGTTTGGCCTCGTTACCGGCTATGGGCTTGTCAGAGTCCGAGAGTGATCGTCCGCCGTGAGGCGGGGGATAAGCAGGGTGGTACCGCGAAACTATTTCGTCCCTGAAGCCAGTTGGCTTCAGGGACTTTTTGTTTTCCGAAAAAAGGAGGAACCTATGATGAAACACATTTCCGTGACAGATACCACGATCCGCCAGGCGGGCAAGGCCGCGGGCTATACGCTCTCGTTCCGCGAGAAGATCGAGCTTGCCAAGCTCCTCGACCGGCTGGGCGTGAGCGTCATTGAGCTGCACGCGGTCGAAAACCCAAAGATCGACAGTCTGCTCATCAAATCCGTCGCCTCTGCGGTGAAGGAAAGCGCCGTATGCGTGCCGGTTGCGCTGGACCCGGCGAGCGTTTCGCTGGTCTGGGCCGCGCTCAGGGAGGCGATGCACCCGCGCATCCAGGTCCCCGCGCCGGTCAGCGCCGTGCAGATGGAATACCTCGCGGGCAAAAAGCCCGCCGCCATGCTCGAGGCGATCCGCCAGACCGTCGCGGCGGCGCGGGCGGTCTGCGAGGACGTGGAATTCCTCGCGGACGACGCCACGCGCGCCGATCCCGCCTTCCTCGCAGAGGCGCTGCAGACCGCGATCGCGGCCGGTGCGGCCGGCGTGACCGTCTGCGACGCAGCGGGGAACATGCTGCCGGACGCGTTCGGCAGCTTCGTGCGCGGGATCTATGAAGCCGTGCCGCAGACGAAGGACGTGCGCTTCGGCGTGAGCTGCTCGGACGCGCTGTCGATGGCGGACGCGTGCGCCGTGAGCGCCATCGCCGCCGGGGCCGGCGAGATCAAGGCCGCGGCCTACTGCGTCGACACTGCGAACCTCGCGCACATGGCGAAGCTGCTGGCGGCCAAAGCCCAGGACTTCGGCGTCGTCAGCACGCTGCAGTTCACGCAGATGAACCGCCTGCTGTCACAGATCGCCTGGATGTGTCAGACGGGCCGCAGCCAGCTCTCGCCGTTTGACAACGGCGTGCAGACCTCCTCCGGCGCAGTTTTGACCGTGCATGACACGCAGGAGGCCGTCATGAAGATGGCCGCCGCCCTCGGCTACGATCTTTCGGAGGAGGACGGGGCGAAGGTCTACGAGGCCTTCTGCCGCATCGCGGCGAAGAAGCAGACCGTGGGCGAGAAGGAGCTCGACGCCATCATCGCCTCCGCCGCGCTGCAGGTGCCGCCGACGTACCGGCTCGAAAGCTACGTCATCAACACCGGCAACACCATCAGCGCTTCGGCGCAGATGAAGCTCACGAAAAACGGCCAGACGCTCTCGGGCGTGAGCCTGGGCGACGGCCCGGTCGACGCGGCCTTCCTGGCCATCGAATCGATCCTCGGCCGCCATTACGAGCTGGATGATTTCCAGATCCAGGCCGTCACCGAGGGCCGCGAGGCCATGGGCGAGTCGGTCGTCAAGCTCCGCAGCGGCGGCAAGCTCTATTCCGGCCGCGGCATCTCGACCGATATCATCGGCGCGTCCGTGCACGCGTATCTCAACGCCATCAACAAGATCGTCTACGAAGAAGCGGCGAACGCCTGAGGAGGAAGCAGCACATGAATGTATCGTTTTCCACACGCGGCTGGCAGCAGATCCCCTGGGAGCAGCAGGTGCAGATGGCCGAGACCATGCGCTTCGGCGGCGTCGAGCTCTATAACGTCCACAAAACACCGGAGCTGACCGGCCGCGGCGGCCCGCTGCACCGCTATACCGCCGCCGCGACGGCGCGGGAGCTCTGGCAGAAGGGCCTGTGCATCCCGTGCTTCGATACCGCCTGCGACATCGCGGGCGAGGACTGCACCGAGACCGTGGCAGCCCTCATGCAGCTGGCGCACGACGTGCAGTGTCCGTATGTCTCCGTGACTGCGCAGCGCGATGACGACGCGCGGATCTCCGCCGCACTCGAAGCGCTCCTCCCCGCCGCCGAGGCGCAGGGGATCACGATCCTGCTCAAGACCAGCGGCGTCTTTTCCGACACGGCCCGGCTGCGCACGCTGCTCGACGCGTTTGCCTGCGACCAGCTGGGCGCGCTCTGGGACATGCACCATCCCTACCGGGACCACGGCGAATCCGCCGACACGACCATCAAAAACCTCGGCGCCTACGTCCGCCACGTTCACCTGCGCGACTCGGACGACGACGGCAGCTATGACCTCATCGGCGAGGGCACGCTGCCCGTCGGCAGCATGATGCAGGCGCTGTCCTCCATCGACTATGACGGCTTCCTCTCGCTCGAATGGAAGCCGGAATGGATGCCCGACCTGACCGACCCAGAGGTCATCTTCCCACATTTCGTCAACTACATGCACCGCTTCGATTCCCCGCGCGGCAAGAAAAAGACGCTCTACGACAACGCCGCGCATACCGGCAAGTTCGTCTGGAAGAAAGACAGCCTCATCTCCGAGACCTTCCCGCAGGTGCTCGACCGGATGGTCGAGGAATTCCCGGACCAGTACGCGTTCAAATACACGACGCTCGACTACACGCGGACCTACGCGCAGTTCCGCGACGACGTGGACGATTTTGCCCGCGCGCTCGTCTCGCTCGGCGTGCGCCGGGGCAGCAAGGTCGCCATCTGGTCCACGAACGTGCCCGCGTGGTTCATCACCTTCTGGGCCGCGACGAAGATCGGCGCCGTGCTCGTCACGGTCAACACGGCGTACAAGATCCACGAGGCGGAATATCTGCTGCGGCAGTCCGACACGCACACGCTCGTCATGATTGACCACTGTCTGGACTCGAACTACCGTGAGATCATCCAGACCCTCTGCCCGGAGCTGGCCGACGCAAAGCCCGGCTCCGCCCTGCACTGCCGCAAGCTGCCGTTCCTGCGCAACGTCATCACCGTCGGCTTCCGGATGCCGGGCTGCCTGACCTTCGACGAGGCGATGGATCGGGCCAATATGGTCCCGCGCGAGCAGATTTTGCGCATGGCCGCGGGCGTGCGGCCGGACGACGTGTGCAACATGCAGTATACTTCCGGCACAACGGGCTTCCCGAAGGGCGTCATGCTGACGCACTACAACGTCGTCAACGACGGCAAATGCATCGGCGACCGGATGGATCTGTCCACGGCCGACCGGATGATGATCCAGGTGCCGATGTTCCACTGCTTCGGCATGGTGCTCTCCATGACCTCCTGCATGACGCACGGCGCGACGCTCTGCCCGATGCCGTATTTCTCGGCCAAGGTCTCGCTCGCCTGCATCAATCAGGAGCGCATCACCTGCTTCAACGGTGTGCCGACGATGTTCATCGCCATGTTCAACCATCCGGACTACAAAAAGACCGATTTTTCCTACATGCGCACCGGTATCATGGCCGGTTCCGGCTGCCCGCCGGAGCTGATGCGCCGGGCCGCCCAGCCGGACGAGATGCACATGACCGACATCGTCAGCGTCTACGGCCAGACCGAATCCGCCCCCGGCAGCACCATGAGCGCCTGCGGCGACCCGCTCGATCTGCGGTGCAACACGGTCGGCTACGCTTTCCCGCACATCGAGTGCAAGATCATCGACCCCGAGACCGGCGAGGAAGTGCCGGACGGTGTCAACGGCGAGTTCTGCTCGCGCGGCTACAACACCATGAAAGGCTACTACAAGATGCCCGAGGCCACGGCCGCGACCGTCGACCGCGAGGGCTGGCTGCGCTCCGGCGATCTGGCCTGCCGGGACGAAAACGGCTGCTACCGCATCACCGGCCGGCTGAAGGACATGATCATCCGCGGCGGCGAGAACATCTACCCCAAGGAGATCGAGGAATTCATCTACACCCACCCGGCCGTCAAGGACGTACAGGTCATCGGCGTGCCGGACAAGAAATACGGCGAGGAGGCCATGGCCTGCATCGTGCTCAAGGAGCCGGGCAGCGTGACCGTGGAAGAGATGCTGGACTACATCAAGGCCAGCATGGCGCGGCACAAGGTGCCGAAATACATCGATTTTGTCGACGCATTCCCGATGAACGCAGCCGGAAAAATCCTGAAATACAAGATGCGCGAGGAGGCGACGGAGCGCCTCGGCCTGGAGGGTGCGGCCGGGATCGACACGGCGCAGACCGCCGAGCAGGTGAAGCGGTAAGCACTGATAGCCGGTATTAGTAAAATTTATACTTGACAGCCTGCAAAGACTGTGTTAAATTTGGGGCAAGTTCAAATCAAGAAAAGCTGTGACGAAGACGGTCGGACGGACTGCTTTCAGAGAGCCGATGGTTGGTGCAAATCGGCAGCACGAACTCCTGTGACCCATCACTTCCGAGCTGGAGGCCCGAACACCATTCGCAAGTAGACGCCTCCCGTCCGCCCACGTTACGGGATAGGGCTTGTCAGAGCCTGAAGCGGCAGTTCTCAGAGCTGCAATTTGAGTGGTACCACGGGTATTGTGATTTACAAGCTCGCCTCAAAATCCTTAGATGGATCTTGAGGCGAGCTTTTTGTTTTCCCGGCGGATCTTTTCCAGCAATACGGCGTTAGAACCGGCTCGACGTACAG
>USDP01000121.1 GCA_900553545.1 uncultured Eubacteriales bacterium
CGATCTTGTGGCATGGATCTGCGGCGGGCAGACCGCATGGGTCAGCCGCGTGATCTACGCGCTGGTCGGCCTCGCGGGACTCTGGTGCATCGTGACGCTGCTCACAAGAGACCGGAAAACCGAAAATTCCTGAAAAAACAGCGGACAGATGCAGTTCTGTCCGCTGTTTTTATCTTTTTCGGACAATGCGCCTTTATCCAAGATTGCAGCGGACGATGCACTGATAGGTCGAGCCGCCGTAGGTTGTGGAGACAGTGGTGGTTCCGGAACCGGCTGCAGTAACGACACCGGAGGCATCGACCGTGCAGATGGAGCTGTCGCCGCTCGACCATGAGACACCGGAGACAGCGTCGCCATTGGAATCCAGAAGACGAAGCTTGAAATACTCGCCCATGAGAGACATGGTAACGTCGGAATGGCTGATGGAATAGCTGCCGTCCGGGGCCTCAGCGCTGCTGTCGAGGTTGCAGCGGACGATGCAGGAGAGCGGATCACGCCCGCCGACGTAGACGGTGATCGTTGTGGTGCCGCTGCCCATGGCGGTGATGACGCCGCGGTCCGAGACCGTTGCAACGGAAGCATCGGCGCTGGAATATGTAATATCCGCGTCCTCCGGCGCGCCCTTGACCGCGAGCGTGAACTGTTCGCCCGGCGAGAAGAAGGTCATGTCGGTATTGTTGAGCGAAAGCTCTTCATCGCCGGAGGGCTGCTCCTCGTCGACGACCTTGAAATCGCAGGTAACGAGGCAGCTTGCCGTCTGCGTGCCGCATTTGGCCGTGATGACGGCGCTGCCCGCGTTGACGGCGACAATCTTCCCCTGCTGGTTGACCGTCGCGATGGACTCATTGTCCGAGGAGAAGAGGACTTCTTCGGTGCAGTCTGCCGGCTCGCGCGTGTAGGTGATGCCGTAAAACTGCTCGGCCTCTTCAAAGGTGACGGTATTGGTTGAGAGCGTGAGCGCCGTGCAGGTCACGGTAGCCGCGGGCTGCTCCACCTGCGTCTCCTCCTGCTTGGGCGGCGTATAGTCCTCCTCGTTCATGTACTGCTCTTTGGAGGGCTGCTGTGTCTGCTCCGGCTGTGTATCAGCCTGGAGCGTCTGCTGCGTATCTTCAGTTTTATCTTTCGGCGCGAACCATTTGAGGTTGTAAATCGCAAACGCCGCCCCGGCGGCGATCGCCGCGCCGAGAATGATGCAGATGGCCTTCATCATGCCCTTGGGGATGGCGTATGGATTTTCGCCCGACTCCGCTGCTTTTGCGGCGGGCTTGGCGCGGTTTTTTGCGAGGCGCTTGCCGCCCTTTTCGCGGCGGCGCGGCGCGGCAGGCTCGCCGCCTGCGTTTAGAATGATCGGCTCCGCCGGAGACGGCTCGACCGCCTTGCCGCAGAGCGGGCACTGGCGGAGCGAGGCATCGAAGCTCGTGCCGCAGTATTCACAGGTTTTCAGTTCCATGGGGGTACCTCCGTTCGGGTGGTGGAAAAACGCCAAAATCGGCGCCTGATTGCATTTTTTGACAGGATGTGCGGCAATTTTACCGCTTTTGACGTATTATAACACAGTGCGCGCCAAAATCCAAGCCCGCGACACAATATATTGTGTTGCAATTTTCCTAAAAATCGCTTAAAATATAAAGGTGTATGAACAGAAGGAGGCGAAGTGTTTGGCTGAGCTGAAGCTTGTTTCGCCGCTGCTTTCCAATATGGAGGTCGTGTCGTGCATCAGTGCGCGCGGCGCGGTATCGGTCTATCTTGTGAAAAGCACAAAAACGGCGCAAACCTATATCTTAAAACACATCTCCGTTCCGGAGTCGCAGAAGCAGGTGGACGCGCTGCTGTTCACCGGCGCGGCCAGTTCGACGGAGGATGCGCAGAAATACTACGAACAGGTCGTCACGGACTATCGCGAAGAGCTGGAGACGCTGGAGCAGCTGGCGGCCAGCCCGAATCTGGACTGCTTCCGCAGCTATCAGATCGAACCGAAAGAGGATGGCGTCGGCTTTGACATCTATCTTCTGGCCGAGCACCGGACGACGCTGAGCGAGTATCTGGCGGACAACGCCATCACGCACCTGTGCGCGGTGAACCTCGCGATGGATCTTTGCAGCGCGCTGGTCGATCTGCGGGCAGCGGGTCTCGTCCACCGGGACGTGAAGCCCGGAAACATCTACTTAAACAGCCAGGGCCATTTCGTGCTCGGCGATCTCGGCATTGCGAAGATCGAAGAACTGAAATACTGCTCAATGCCGGAGAACATGCTCTCATCGTATTCCGCGCCGGAGCTGTTCAGCCTCGTCGGATCGATCGAGCCAACGACGGACATCTACTCCGTGGGCCTGATCCTCTACCGCATCTACAACGGCAACCACGCGCCGTTTGAAGATGAGCGCACGTCGGCCAAGGCGGCGGACAAGCTCCGCATCACGGGCAAGGATCTGCCCGCGCCGATGTACGCCGACTATGAGATGGCAGAGATCATCCACAAAGCGTGCGCCTTCAAGCCAGAAGACCGCTATCAGGACCCAAACGAAATGAAGCAGGCCCTGGTCGAGTACATGAAGCGCAACCAGTCGGACGACACGCTGATCGTCCCGCCAATCTCCGGCGAGATCGAGCCGGTCGACCCGAACGCCGAGGACGAGGTCGAGCCGGTGCAGTTCGCGGACAGCGAGTCAATGGCCGAGGACTTCAAAGAGAACTTCTCGCCGGACACGCAGATGCTCAACGACATGATCGAGAGCGTCCACCGCGAGATGGATCGCGACCCGGAGAGCTATTACAACACGCTCGAGCCGGACGACGAGGATGACGACATCCCAGTCGAGTCCGGCGTGAAGAAGCGGAAGCGGAAAAAGCGGAACAAATGGCTCCCCGCGGTCATCAGCCTCGTGCTGCTGCTCGCGATTGCGGGCGCGGTGGCCTATTTTGTGTTCATCCGGCCCGCGACCGTCCACATCAACGCCATTTCTCTGCTCGATGTCTCGACCGACACGGTCAGCGTGTTCGTCGATTCGAACGAGGCTGACGGTGCGTTCGACATCCTCTGCACCGATTCCTACGGCAACCAGTCGCGGCAGGCGTTCGCTTCCGGCGAGGAAACCATCTTTACCGGATTGACGCCGGGGACTCAGTACACCGTCTCCATCGACCCGCTGAACAAGAAGAAAGTCACGGGTACGTCGCAGCTGATGGCGACGACCATCGCGCAGACTTCGATCCTCAGCTTCACGGCCACGACCGTCACGGTCACACAGGCGGAGCTGAACCTGATCATTCAGGACGGGCCGGACCCCGGCGTGTGGACCGTGGAATACAGCGCGGACGGCGTGGAGTCGAAGACAGCGACGTTCAACGGACACTCCACGGTGGTGGCCGGGCTGGAATCTGGGAAGGATTACACCTTCACCCTGCAAGAACCTGAAGGGACACGCCTGACCGGCCAGACGAAGGCCTACTTCTCGACCGTTCCGGCTGTCAGCATCACGGGCATCAAGGCCGCGCTCTCCAGCACGACAGCGATCCTCTCGTGGACGATCGAGGGTGACGCACCCGAGAACTGGACCGTCGAGGTCACAGGCCCGGACGGCTACGCAGATTCGCAGGTCGTCAGCGCACAGACCGTCACGCTCGAAGGGCTGACCTCGGGCGAGACATATGAGGTCATGATCTCGACGCCGACGATGTTGGAAAACTGCTCAACCAAGATCACGCCGAACGTCACAGCGCTCACGAGCTTCACGGCAGAGCCGGATCTCGAGGCCGGAACGCTGAACTTCACGTGGGAGTGCGAGAACGAGCCTGCCGACAACGCATGGACAATCACCGCAAGGCTCCACAGCGAGAACAATGAGCTGGTGCAGTACACGTGGACGCCGGAGGCCAACACGAACAGCTACACCGTCGATCTGGCCGATTTGCTCCCGGAGCGGGAATATGACTTCACGCTGAACCTCGCGAGCGGCGACAAGCTGGACGGCGAGAACGTCACCGGCTACACCACGCCGAACAAGGACAAGTTCCGCAGCTATGGCACGAAAGATTTCTACCTCGGCTTGTTCCTGAAACCGGACAGCGACACGTTCACGAGTAAGAACCTTTCGATCTCGCGGACGAGCTTTGACACCGACGAATTTGTCGCGTTCGCATTGCAGTCCATCAACAATGTCAAGGATTCGGGCGATACCGTGCCATACACGATGGTGCTGACCGACAAGGACGGCAAGATCGTTGACGCGGAGTTCTCGAGCATCACGTGGAACGGCGCATGGACGCGCAACATCTTCGCAGGCTTCTTCCCGCGCATGCCGCAAACCGCCGGTGATTACACCCTGACGATCTATTTCAACAACCAGTTTACCGCCGAAAAGGCTTTCACGGTGAACGCCGCGCAATAACGAAGCAGGCCCCTCCCATCCGGGAGGGGCCGTTTTTACCGAACGCTGGCCCGATGCAGCATAAGCGCCCACTCGTCAAGAGTGGGCGCTTTTTGCAGAAACCTTCGTTTACTGATCCATGCCGACGAGGCGTTCGAGCCAGTGGACATAGGATTTGCTGTTGATCATGTAGGGATAGTTGATGACGAGCAGATCGTCGACGCCCTGCTCGGCAGCGAACTGCTGGAGATCGAGCGAGGGCTTCCCGTCGCGGTTGAATTCACGCGGGTCGATGACGATGATTTTACTGTAATGGCTGGTGAGAAACGGGACGAGCGCATTGCCATAGGACTCCTTCAGCACCAGGCAGGTGCCGCCCTCCGCCTCGGACTCGATGATGCAGACCGGCGTGTCGCCGCCGATGAAGCAGAGATATTTGTTTGAGACGCTGGCGTCCATTTTCGTATAGACCACGCTGACGGGTACACCGTTCTGCAACGTCGCGTCGGCATAATAGCGCGCGTGCGTTTCATAGATAGGCAGATAGTAGTCCAGATAGTCCGGGTTGTTCTTCAGGACGTCGCTCTGCGGATAACCCTTTGTGAAGGT
>USDP01000122.1 GCA_900553545.1 uncultured Eubacteriales bacterium
CGCCAGAACTTGTGCACCGCGCCGCCGGAGGAGAGCGCCACGTCGACGAGGTTGATCGTGACGACGCCCTGATTGAAGCGGCCGTAGTATTTCGGCTTGCCGGGTTCGTAGTTGCCAGCGTTGGCAATGTTGTTCCAGCCGTTGCCGGAGCGGTCCGGCGTGAGGAAGCTGCGGCAGCCCATGCAGGTATACACGTCGCCGTGGCCCGGCGTCTCGCCCTTGGAGAGCTTCAGCTCGCGCATTTTCTTCTCGGAGATGTAATCCGGCACCATGCGCTTGGCGGTGCAGCGGGCGGCGAGCTTCGTCAGCTCCCAGTATTTCGTGCCCTCGTGGATGTTGTCCTCCTCGAGGACGTAGATGAGCTTGGGGAAGGCGGGGGTGATCCAGACGCCCTTTTCGTTCTTGACGCCCTCGATGCGCTGCTTGAGCGTCTCTTCGATGATGATGGCGAGGTCGTGCTTTTCCTGTTCGTTCCGGGCTTCGCCGAGGTACATGAAGACCGTGATGAACGGGGCCTGGCCGTTGGTGGTCATGAGCGTGACGACCTGATACTGGATGGTCTGGACGCCGCGGCGGATCTCCTCACGCAGACGGTCCTCGACGACCTTGGAAATCGCGGCTTCGTCCGGCGCTGCGCCGAGGGTGCGGATCTCTTCGAGGACGGTCTTGCGGATCTTCTGCCGGGAGATGTCGACGAACGGGGCCAGATGCGTCAGGGAGATGGACTGGCCGCCATACTGGTTGGAGGCGATCTGAGCGATGATCTGCGTGGAGATGTTGCAGGCCGTGGAGAAGCTGTGCGGCTTTTCAATGAGCGTGCCGGAGATGACCGTGCCGTTCTGGAGCATGTCCTCGAGGTTCACGAGGTCGCAGTTGTGCATGTGCTGCGCGAAATAGTCGGCGTCGTGGAAGTGGATGATACCGGCCTCGTGCGCGTCGACGATCTCCTTCGGCAGGAGCATCCGCGCAGTCAGGTCCTTGGAGACTTCGCCGGCCATATAGTCGCGCTGGACAGCGTTGACGGTCGGGTTCTTGTTGGAGTTTTCCTGCTTGACTTCCTCGTTGTTCGATTCGATCAGGGACAGAATCTTCTCATCAGTTGTGTTGCTCTTGCGCACGAGCGAGCGGGTGTAGCGGTAGGTGATGTACTGCTTGGCGACCTCATAAGCTCCGTGCGCCATGATCTGGTGCTCGACCAGATCCTGAATTTCTTCGACGCTCAAGGCACGGTTCATGCCAAGACAGGAATTTTCCACGCTCTCGGCGATGCGGCGGATCTGCATCGGCGTCAGCTGCTCGTCTTCCTTGACGACGTTGTTGGCCTTCGTGACGGCGGTGATGATCTTCATGATATCGAAGACGGCCTCAGAACCGTTCCGCTTGATGATTTTCATGCTGGTAAGCCCCTTTCTGTGCCCAGTGGTCGGTGATTGACATGCAAAATCCTCCCGGCGGACACTAAATATAGTGATTCCGTACGCGGCGGACATACAATATGTTGTGTATACGATTTCGCTACGCTACATACTATAGCCGATATGCGGCGCTGTGTCAAGATGAAAAACCGACAAGATAAAAATATATCTTGTGGCAGGTTCCATAAAAATGGCCGTGAAACACAAGATGTTGTGTTTCACGGCAGGCGCAGACCGGGGGGATACCGCGCCGGGTGAGGCGCGGCGGGGGATTCAGGGCTGTTCCGGCCCCATGGAGTCCAGCAGCGTGTCGGTCACGGCGCCGCGGAAGAGGGAACCGGCGTTGCCGTGGACGATGTTGAGCGCCGGAGCCGTCTGTCCGAGGGGCGTTTTGCCGTCCATGTAGACGTCGAGATCGAGCATGAAGACGCGCGTCTCCGTGGCTTCCTTGGTGCGGTTATTCACCTTGCGGAGCGTGCCTGGGCCAGATTTGACGTTGGCCTTCGCGCCGCCGGGCAGGTTCAGCGAGGCGGACAGCTCACATTTGGAGAATGCAGATTCCTGCGCGTCCTCGTCGGCGAGGAGCGCGAGATAGCCGGGCTGGATCAGCTCACGCCAGAGGCAGTCTTCAAGTCCGAGCGCGGCGCGGTCGATGGCGTTGATGTAGCGCAGACCGACGCGCGTGAAATAGGCGGGCTGATAGAGCTGGATGAGGGCGGCAAGCACGCGGTCGAGCCGCTTGGCAAACTCCTCCCAGCGGAGATAGCCATGCGTGGAGAGGGCGACGAAGCCCTTCGTCAGGCTGACCTTCCACTGGCTGTCCTCGGAGATGAACTGATAGTTGTTGACCGTGCCCTGTGGGACGGGCTTGCCGTTCACGATCTGCGGGGGCAGCTGCTCCACCTTTTTCTGATACTGCGGATATTCGCCGCGGATGCGATCCTGAAATTCGGCGGGGTCGGTGGACTCAATCTTCAGGATATCGGGAAAGCGCAGCTGGCAGATGACCTCGAGCAGCTGGCGGCGCTTGAAAATTTGACGGGCTTCTTCTGAACGCATATACATTACCTCGTTTTCAGATTACTTATAGTATAGTGTTTTTTGCGAAAAAAGCAAGGGCGTGTCCGTGCCAACTGACGCTTCCATTTCGCGAAAAGTATGCTATACTACGAACAGAAGGAAAGGAGGCCACTTATGGGCTTTTTGCGTCTGCTGGAATCGATCCGGATTCCGGCGCTGAATGTGTTTTTCTCCGGCATCACCTACTGCGGCGACGAGATCGCGTTTATGGTGGCGGCGTTCGCACTCTTCTGGTGCGTGAACAAACGGATGGGATATTATGCGTTTCTGGTCGGCCTGTTCGGCACGGTTGGCAACCAGTGGCTGAAGATCGCGTGCCGCATTCCGCGGCCGTGGGTGCTTGATCCCAATTTTACGATCGTGGAGTCCGCCCGCGCGGCCGCGACGGGCTATTCGTTTCCGTCCGGGCACACGCAGAATGCCGTCGGCACGTTCGGCGCGATGGCACTGCGGACAGAGCGGAAGTGGGTGCGCGGCGTGTGCATCGCGCTGATCGTGCTGGTGCCGTTTTCGCGGATGTATCTCGGCGTGCATACGCCGCTGGACGTCGGCGTGGCGTTTTTGATGGCGGCGGCGCTGCTGGCGCTGTTTTATCCGGTGTTCCGGTCGGAACAGGCGATGGCGAAGGGGATGCCGTGGCTGCTGAGCGCGGCGGTGCTGCTGGCCGTGGCATTTACCTTTTACATGGGTGGGCTGCGGGTGGACGCGGCATCGCTTGACGGGTCGAACTTCGCGCACGCGCAGGAGAACGCCTATAAGCTGCTGGGCGCGGTGATCGCGCTGCTGCCGGTGTATTTCCTCGAGAAACGGTATGTGAAATTTGAGACCGGCGCGGTCTGGTACGCGCAGATCGCAAAGCTCGTGCTGGGCCTCGGGCTGGCGATGGCGGTAAAATCGGTGCTGAAGGCGCCGCTGAATGCGCTGCTCCCCGGCGGGGCGGGCGACGCGATCCGCTATTTCGTGCTGGTGCTGTTCGCGGGCTGTGGCTGGCCGATGACGTTCCGCTGGTTTGGAAAATGGGGGAAGCAGCGGACATGATGACGGCGCTTTGGATCGTTTTGGGGCTGGCGGCGGTCTGCCTGCTTGGCGGATGCGCGGCGGTGCTGGCCTGTTCGCGCGGTCAGCACGCCACAGAGGCGGAGATCGATGCGTATCTGAAGCCCTATCCCATCCACGATGAGGCGATGGCCGCGCAGCGGTTCGTGCTGGAACAGGAGCCGGAGCAGCTCTATGTCGAGAGCTATGACGGGAAACGGCTGCACGCGCAGCTGCTGCGCACGGAGGATGCCGCGGGGACAATTTTGCTGTTCCACGGCTACCGCTCGAGCTGGAACGTGGACTTTTCGGCGTCGCTGCTGTTCTACCGGTCGCTGGGATACAACCTGCTGCTCGTCGACCAGCGGGCACATCAGGACTCGGAGGGGACGTTTCTGACCTTCGGCGCGAAGGAGCGCTATGACGTGATCTCGTGGGTGACGTATCTCGGGCAGATGCTGGGGCAGGAACATCCGCTGTTCCTCGGCGGGCTTTCGATGGGGGCGACGACGGTTCTGCTTGCGTCGTGCTTTGAGTTCCCGGCGAATGTGCGCGGCGTGATCGCCGACTGCGGCTTTACCGAGGCGTATGCGGAGATGCGGCACGTGCTGCGCGGCGTGGGACGGTGGATCCCGGCGCGGTTCGTGCTGTTCTGGGTGAATCTGGCGGCGCATCTGCTCGCGGGCTATGGCCTGCGCGAGGCGGACACGCGGCTGAGCGTCGCGGAGAGCCGGTATCCGATTTTGTTCATCCACGGCACGGGGGATGACTTCGTCCCCTGTGAGATGACGAAGGAGAACTTTGCCGCCTGCACGGCGGAGAAGGAATGCGTGCTCGTCGAGGGTGCGCAGCACGGATGCAGCTATGTGCGGGACCGTGCGCGCGTTGAGGCGGTGCTGCGGACATTTTTGGAACGGCATACGAAAGGGGAGGACGGACATGACAAACCAGCATGAGATCACGAAGCGGATGCCGCTATTGAACCGCGAGGGAAATCTGACCGAGCCGGGCTGGGCGCGCGGCCTGCTCTGGGACTATCACCGGCCGGACATCCGGGCGAGCGGGATGCGGATCAAGGAATGGGACTATTATTTCGTGTCCAACGGGCATATCGGTCTCGCGCTGACGATTGCGGACAACGGGTATATGGGACTCGATTCGGTCTCATATCTCGATTTTGACGAGAAATGGGAGATCACGAAAAGCCCGATGCGGCTGCTGCCGATGGGGAAGACTGCCCTCCCGGAGACGAGCGCCGCCGGGTCCAGCGAGATCGCGCGCGGCGGCTATGCGCTGGCGTTTTACCACGATGACGACGGGACGCGCAAGCTGACGTTCCACATGGACAAATTCCGCGGGAAGGATGCCATCGAGGGCATGA
>USDP01000123.1 GCA_900553545.1 uncultured Eubacteriales bacterium
CCGGATCGCATGCAAGGGCCATGGCGATCATGACGCGCTGGCGCATGCCGCCGGACAGCTCGTGCGGGTACATCATATAGACGCCCTCGCTGTTCGCGATGCCGACCGTTTCAAGCATCTCGATCGTCCTGGCCTTGACCTCTTCCTTCGTCTTGTGCGCGCCCTCGTGCAGCTCGATGACCTCGTCGATCTGCGCACCGATGCGGAACACTGGGTTCAGACTCGTCATCGGTTCCTGGAAGATCATCGAGACGTAGTTGCCGCGCAGCGCCTGCATCTTTTCGTTCGGCGTCTTCGTGATATCATACGCCTTGTCGCCGAGATTCAGGCGGATCTCGCCCTCGACGACCTGACCCTGCGGCCGCTGGAGCAGCTGCATCAAGGACAGGCTCGTGACGGATTTGCCGCAGCCGGACTCGCCCACGACACCGACCGTCTTGCCGACCGGCACGTCAAACGAGACGCCGTCGACCGATTTGACCACACCGGTATCGGTGAAGAAGTAGGTGTGCAGGTTGTCAAACTCGACAGCATTGTTTGCGTCGTGCATTGTGGTCAGATATTCGCTCTCAGGGACATTTCTGCGCTTGCGCTTTTTCTCAAACTGGTTTGTAATTTTGCGGTTTTCCTTGGAGATCCGCCGTGCTTCTTTGCCGGAAAGGTATCCTTCCTGTTTCTTTGCCATCGTGCGTTCCTCCTTCCTTTACCGCTTCATCTTCGGGTCGAATGCGTCGCGCAGACCATCGCCGACAAAGTTGAAGCCGAGGACGGTGAGCAGCAGGCACACGCCCGCCGGAATCCAGATAAACAGATAGTTCGTCATGACGTAGGCATTATTGACATCGTTGATGATGTTGCCCCACGACGCGAACGGATATTTGACGCCAAGACCGAGGAACGACAGCGTCGCCTCCGTCATGATCGTCGAGCCGAGGCCCATCGTGCAGATGACGATCAGCTGCGGGATGACGTTCGGAATGAGGTGCCGGAAGATGCGGTGCCAGACGCGGATGCCGCCGGCCTCCGTCGCCAGCATGAACTCCTGCTCGCGCAGCGAGAGGATCTGGCCGCGCACCAGACGGGCAATGCCCGGCCAGCCGAGGAAGCCCAAAATCAGCATCAGATAGATCATACGTGTCCAGGAATCGACCTTCATCGCATCCATGGCCGAGCCGATGATGATGATGATGGGCATGGACGGGATGCAGTAGAACACGTCGACGATGCGCATGATCAGCCCGTCGACCCATCCGCCGAAATAGCCCGAGATACCGCCCAGCAGAATGCCGAGCGACGCCTCGATCGCCACAACGATGAAGCCGATGATCAGCGACACGCGGCCGCCGTACATCAATCTCGTCAGCATATCCATGCCGTTCGTGTCCGTGCCGAGCGGATGTTCCTTGCTCGGTGCGGAATAGCGGTCATAGACGTAGGTATCCTTCATCTGCTTGACCGACCAGACGTTCGTGCTTGCGTCGAAGACCATGTCATATTCCGCGGTCTCGCCGTTCTCGTCGGTGTAGTTGAACTTCTCGTCCCCGCGGTCGACCGCTTCTTCGAGCTTCTCGCGGAAGTCGCGCGTGATCACGATGCTGGGGTCTGCCGCAGACACGACGATTCGGGAGATATAGCCGAGCTCCGCGCCGTTCTGCATGATGTTCCCGGCGTCGTCGAGCTCATAATCCGCACCGTCCACCTCGAACACGCGCTCGCCGAGCGCCTCGGCTTTCAGCGCGGCCAGCTTCACCGCGAACGGGACGGCCTCGCCGCCGTCGACGGCATTGATGAGGTCGCGGCTGGCGTAGCCCATGACCTCGCCGTCCCGATAGACGGCATAGGTGTCGTCGCTGACGACCTCGATCGTATAATCGACGTCCTTATAGTTGAATTCTGCCTGCCCCTTCTTGAACGCGTCGAGCGCCTTGCTCTGGGCGATGGAGCCGAATTCCTGTCCGTCGGCCACGACGAAGCGCATCGCGTCGTTGCGCGTAAAGCCGACGTATTCCTTGGACATCTGGGTGTAGGTGTAGAACTGCTCGTCCTGTCCGTAAGGGCTGATGACGCCGCCGAGGAAGGAGAACAGGAACATCGCGATCAGGATCGACAGGCCGATCACGGCCAGCCGGTTCCGGAAGAACCGACGTGCGACGAGCGCGCCCGGCGAGAGAACCTTGACGCGGCGGTCGTCGTTCAGGGAGTACTGCTGCTCCTGCTTCGGAGCTTCGTTTTTATGTTCACTCATTCGTGCAGTCTCCTTTCTTACGAGATGCGCACGCGCGGATCGACCACGCCGTACAGAATGTCGGTCAGCAGGTTGCTCGCCAGCGTGAGCACCGCCATGAACGACAGATAGAACATCGAGAACGGAATATCGCCCGCCACCATCGACTGATACGACACATAGCCGATGCCGGGGATGGAGAAGAGCGTCTCCGTGATGAGCGCGCCGGAGAACAGGCCCGGCAGCGAGCCGCCGATGATCGTCACCAACGGGATCAGCGTATTGCGGAACGCATGCTTGTAGATGACCTTCTTTTCCGACAGGCCCTTTGCCCGCGCCGTGCGGATATAGTCTGCGTTCAGAACTTCGAGCATATTCGTCCGCGTATAACGCATATACGAGCCGATCGACACGATGACCAGCGTCAGGATCGGCAGCACCAGATGGTTCGCCTTATCGAGGAACTGGTGCCATGGATCGAGCTGTGCATAATTTCGCCCGACGAGGCCGAACAGATCGAACCACCCGAGCTTGACCGAGAAGAACAGCTTCAGCAACGTCGCAAAGAAGAACGTCGGCAGCGAAATGCCCACCAGTGCGACCGCCGTGATCGTATAGTCCGCGCGGGAATACTGCTTCGTTGCGGCCAGCACGCCGAGCGGCACCGCAATCAGCAGCGAGATCACAAACGAAATGCCGCCCATGATGACAGACAGGCCGATGACCTCGTTGAACTTCGCCACCGCCGGCACGTTCCACTTCCAGCTATCGCCGAAGTTGCCCACAATGGCCTTCGACAGCCACGTGAAGAAACCGGGCACAATGTCCAGGTCGAGACCGTAGGAGGCATTGAGCTGCTGCAGCCACTCCTCATAGGGCTTTGCGCCCGGAGCCTGCGAGAGCTGGATCGCCATGGTCTGTGCAAACGAGCTTGGCAGACAGCGGATCAATGCGTAGATGATGAACATTACGCAGAACAGGATCAAAATCGCCTGCAAGATTCGCTTGATGATATAATTTCGCACTTTTTGATTCGTTCCTTCCTTGCGCGGCCGGAGCCGCGATAGATTTTCTGCAATGCGTAGCCTTGCATAGATGCCGGAATATGGACATCCGGGTTCCTCTCGTGTATGCGCGGGGAACCCGGATAACCACGTTCTGCTTGGGTGCGTTGGCAGTTGGAAAAATACACTCTTGGGATGGCGAGCAACCGTTCCGGCGTCCGCAGACGCCGGAAACGGCTGCTCGTTTATCTCATCATTTTCTGGTGTCCGCCGTGCGGACAGCCGGAATTACTGAACCTGGATCTGATCGATCTCAGACAGGTATGTCCAGTACGGAGTCATGTCCTTCGGGATGGAATCGACAACGATCCGCTCGGAGGAGAAGATGGACGCCTCGCTGCGCTGATAGACGGGCAGCTCCACGCCCCAGTCAAGGATGACTTCCATCGCTTCCTTGTACATGGCCTTACGAGCTTCCTGATCCGTGGTCTGACGGGCAGCGATAATCAGTTCGTCGAGGTCAGCGTCGTTGATCTCGTAGTAGTTGGTGGAACCCTTGCTGTGGTACAGCTGATACATATCCGGGTCGTTGGTGGACTGCCATGCAGCAACCCAGCCTTCCGCCTCGCCGGACTTGTAAGAAGCGAACAGGTCGGCGGCCTGCGCCATATCGTTGACGATCAGGTTGAAGCCGATGGTCTTCAGAGCCGCAGCCGCGTTCGTCAAAACCTGGAACGTCGGGTGGTCGCCGTTGCCGGAGCCGCCGATGTTGACGGTGTATTCCATGGCAGCGCCTTCCGGAGCCGCAGTGACCTTGCCGTTTTCAACGGTGTAACCGGCAGCCTCGAAGTAGCCAAGCGCCGCGTTCAGAGCAGCCGCGTACTTATCCTCGGTGCTCATGTCAGCCGTATAGATGGCGTTGCCTTCCACATCGGTGGAGTACGCGATCTGATAGCCGTCGTCGGTGGGGTCGGAAAAGGGATCCTGCCAGGCGGTAATCCGGCTGGCCTCATAGCCTCCCGCACCCAAAATCAGCACCAGTCCCAGCAGCATGGCGCAGCCGCCCAGGATAAACCAGCGATATTTCACGCCGCCCAAAAACAGCATGGCGCCCGCCGTGCAGGCAATAATCACAATGGCGGAGTTATGGGGCTCCAATCGCAGCAGCACCACGATCACCGCCAAAATCCCCGCAAAGGGCGCAATGCCCCAGCGGAAGGTCTCCATGTTCTCCCCGAACCGGGTAATCATCGCCGCAAAGCTCAGGATCACCCCCAGCTTTGCCACCTCGGAGGGCTGGAACGAAATGCCCAGGCTCACCCAGCGGGTGGCACCGTTTTCCGCCCTGCCGATTCCCGGCACAAACACGAGGATCAGGAACAGAATCGACACGCCCAGCACCGGGAACGCCATTTTTCGGATCAATTCCGGGCGCACCCGGCTGATGGCCAGCATCGCTGCGGTGCCCACCAGGGCAAAAATCCCCTGGCGCTTAAAGTAATAGGCGCTGTCCCCGGATTCATAGAGCGCGCGGGCAAAGCTGGAGGAGTAGATCATCACAAGCCCCAGCGCCGTCAGCAGCAGGGTGAGAAGCAGCATTGGGAGATCGAGCATCTCCTGCTTTTCTACGTCCGGCAGCCGAGGCTTTCCCATACGCCCTCCT
>USDP01000124.1 GCA_900553545.1 uncultured Eubacteriales bacterium
CACCAGAATGGCAAGGATCAGCAGGGCCGGAATAAAGATCTTCAAAAAGTGCTTCATGCCGATGCTCCAATCGATTCAGATTCAATTTATTATACTTCCTGTTACAAAAAGTGTCAAGTTTTATGTTAATCTGGCGCATGGCATAGCAGCTGACCACCGCGCATAGGCTGGAACATCGGAGGTGGTACGAATGAAGACGATCATCCTGTGCGGCTTCCTGGCAGCGCTGGCATTGGTTTTCGCCCCGCCGGAGCGGAGTGCGGCCAAGCCGGTGGAAGATGTGGTGCTCCTGATCGAGGAGCCGGCAGCGGCGTCAGCGTTGTCCGCAGCGCCGAGTGCGGACGAGCCAGAGGCACGCACGGTACAGCTGAAAACGGAAGACGGTGTGGAAACGGTGGACGAGGACACCTATCTGACGGCGGTCGTCCTGTCGGAGATGCCCGCGTCGTTCGAACCGGAGGCCCTTGCGGCCCAGGCCATTGCAGCGCGGACGTTCCTCGCACGGCAGCGCCTCGCGGGGAAGCACATGGACTGTGACGTCTGCGCGGACAGCGCGTGCTGTCAGGCGTGGAGCAGCGAGGCTACGCTGGAAGCAAAATACGGCGTGGAGCTGCCGCAATACTGGGACAAGGCGTCAGCCGCCGTTGCGGAGACGGCAGGGGAGATCCTGACCTATGACGGCGCGCCGATCGAGGCGGTCTATTTCTCCTGCTCCGGCGGAAGTACGGAGGCGGCTGTCGCCGTCTGGGGTACAGACGTGCCATATTTGCAGGCCGTGGAAAGTCCCGGCGAGCAGGACGCGCTCCGCTATGAGAGCGAAGCTGCTTTCCCGGAAGACGAGCTGCGTGCGATCCTGAACAAGGCTGCCCCGGAAGCCAAGCTCGACGGACCATCGGAGGGATGGTTCGGCGAACCTTTTTTGACTGAGGGCGGCGGCGTCGCATCTGTCACAATCGGCGGTGAGGATTTCACCGGGACACAGTTGCGCAGTCTGCTCGGCCTGAACTCCACGCGGTTTACGGTCACGTGCGGCGATGGGGAAGTGGTCTTCCACGTGCGCGGCTTTGGTCACCGCGTCGGCATGAGCCAATACGGCGCGAACGCAATGGCAAAGCTGGGCTTCGACTATCGCGCGATCCTGCAATATTACTATCGCGGCGCGGGCATAGAAAAAGCGTCTCAGGCCGGAGTCTGAGACGCATCGTATCTCGTTTTTACAGCAGGTTCAGGACGAAGGTCAGAATCAGGAACGCGGCGCCGGTCCACTTGGTCGCGCGCGCGAGCTTGGCATCGAGACCCTTGCCCTTGTTCTTCGACAGGAAGCTTTCGCCGCTGCCGCCGCCGATGGCGGAGGAGAGGCCGGCGCTCTTGCCGGACTGGATGGTGACGATCGCGACGAGCGCGACAGCCAGGATCACCTGAATAACGGTCAAAACGATATGCAGAGCAGTCATAATTCCTCCAAATTACAGCCGCCCTTCATCGGCAAGACGGCACGCCGAGATAATATTCTTACACAGCAAACAAAATGATACCACATTTTGTCCAGAATTGCAAGAGATTTTTAAGAGGTTCTGACGAAAATTACGATTTCGTCACCCAGTTGCCCGTGGCGAGGCAGGTGAGGTAGGCGTTGATGAACCCATCAAGGTCGCCATCCATGACGGCGTTGATGTTCGTCATCTCATAGCCCGTGCGCGTGTCTTTCGCGAGCGTGTAGGGCATGAAGACATAGTTCCGGATCTGGCTGCCCCATTCGATCTTGAGCTGGGTGCCCTTGATGTCGGAGATCTTGTCAAGATGCTCGCGCTCCTTGATCTCGATGAGCTTCGAGCGCAGCATACGCATGCAGGTCTCCTTGTTCTGGAACTGGTCGCGCTGCGTCTGGCAGGAGACGACGATGCCGGTCGGCTTATGGATCAACCGGACGGCGGACGACGTCTTGTTGATGTGCTGGCCGCCCGCGCCGGAGGAGCGGTAGACCTGCATTTCAATGTCCTCGGGCCGGATCTCGACGTCCTTGGAATCATCGGTAATTTCCGGGATGACCTCAACCGCAGCAAACGACGTCTGCCGCCGCGCGTTGGCGTCGAACGGAGACACGCGCACCAGCCGGTGGACGCCATTCTCGCTCTTGAGCAGGCCGTAGGCATTCGTGCCCTCGACCAGGATGCTGGCCGATTTGATGCCGGCCTCGTCGCCGTCGAGATAGTCGAGAATCTTATAGCTGAGTCCATGGGCCTCGACCCAGTGTGTGTACATCCGATAGAGCATCGAGGCCCAGTCCTGCGCCTCGGTGCCGCCCGCGCCTGCCTGGAAGGAGACGATGGCGTTGTTGCCGTCATATTCGCCGGAGAGCAGCGTCTCCAGCCGTTCCCTCTCCATCTCTTCCTCAAGCGACTTGTAGCCCTCGACCAGCTCGTCCAGCATCGAGTCGTCATTTTCCTCGATTGCCATTTCACAAATCGTCATCAGATCGTCCCAATGGGTACACATCTTCTCATAACGCTCGATCTTGGCCTCCAACTGACTGGCCTGCCACGTGACCTTCTGCGCGGTGTCGGTATTGTCCCAAAAGCCGTCCGATTCGATCTGCGCGTGCAGCCGGTCAAGGTCGACCTTGCACTCCTCGATGTTCAGCGAAGAGGCCAATTCCTTCAATTTCGGATGAATATTATTGAGCTTTACCTTGTATTCATCAAATTCGATCATACGTGATATCCCACACTTCCATCATTATCTATGGTATTATACCCGAAAAAAAACCATCTGTAAAGAGGCAAAACGGCACACAGCGTGTGCCGTTTGAATTCGTGCGGACAACTATCTGCGGCTGATCTCATAGTCCAGCTCGTCAAAGATCAGGTCGTCAATGTCGCCATGCGGCGGAACGTTGTAAAAAGCTGTCATGTTCTGTCCTCCTCGTTGAAATTCACTACCCAACCAGTATATGCATACAGCGGAGCAATATGACAGAAAAACGCTCCGACAGAAATTCTGTCGGAGCGTTTGCAGGAAAGGGGAGAGGCTCAGTTACCGATACCGGTCATAGCCTCCATCGCTTCATATTGCTGAGAATCGAGACTCTTCTTCATGGCAAGTCCCTCGACAATGTCGAGATCGACCATCTTACCGGCCTGCGAGCAAATGACACGGTTCGTCTTGCCCTCTGCCAGTGCCATCACGGCGTGATAGCCCATGTTAGTCGCCATGACGCGGTCACGCGCAGAGGGTGTGCCGCCGCGCTGAATGTGACCCAGAATCGTCACACGCGGGTCAAGTCCCAGCGCCTCGTGGATCTGCTTGCCGATCTCTACGGCGCTGCCAACGCCCTCGGCCACAATGATCATGAAATGCGTCTTGCCGCTGAGTCTGGCCAGACGGATGCGCTCGACGACGTCACGCTGGAAATTGAATTCCTTCTCCGGCACCAGAACCGCCGTTGCGCCGGTCGCCAAACCGACATAAAGTGCGAGGTGGCCCGCATTGCGTCCCATGACCTCCACGACGGAGCAGCGCTCATGCGACTGCATCGTGTCGCGCAGACGGTCGATGGCCTCGACCGCCGTATTGGCCGCCGTGTCATAGCCGATGGTATAATCGGTGCAGCTGATGTCATTGTCGATCGTTGCGGGGACACCAACAACGGAAATGCCGTGCTTCGACAGCTCCAGCAGACCGCGGAACGTGCCATCGCCGCCCATAGCGACAATGCCTTCCAGGCCCAGCAGCTTACAGGTCGCAACCGCCTTTTGCTGGCCTTCCTCCGTCGGGAATTCGTCGCTGCGCGCCGTATAGAGAATGGTGCCGCCGCGATTGATGATGTGCGAGACGCTGTCGGCGTCCAGCTTGACAAAATCTCCGTTGATCAGACCGTTGTAGCCGCGGCGGATGCCGATGCAGTCGATCCCGAGCAGATCCGCTGTACGTACCACTGCGCGCACCGCTGCGTTCATGCCGGGCGAGTCACCGCCGGAGGTCAGTACGCCGATCCGTTTTACGGCATAACCCATAAAAGCACCTCATTTCAATTCGAAATTTTTTTCATTATAGCATGGGTAAGCCGAAATGTAAAGTTGTTTTTTGCCCGTTCTTAAAAAAACGCAGAAAACCCAAGGGAGAATACAGAAAAAACATCAAAAACAAGCAAAACAACAGAAATCCGGACACAGCACGTCCTATTGCAAAACCTTTGTCAAAATAGTATAATTGGTTTATCAATAGAACGTCTGCCGCCTTGTACGACCGATCCGCTGAATTCTCCTCCTCTAACGCAACAAAATTTTTATTTTGTTGCGTTGACTGAACCGCACCATATTCAGACACAAATGCCATACAGGATGTTCTATTGATCTCACCTATGCCCTTTCGTTAACGGGCTTTACTGATTTGAGGTCATTTATGGAACGTTACCACGACGCGCCGCAGATCCTGCGCGACTTTTTATCTTATCACGAGACAATCAAGGGACAATCGCGGCGCACTGTCTCCGAATACTACCTCGACATGCGCATGTTCCTGCGCTTTCTGAAGCTTATGCGCTGCGAGATGCCGTACAACACACCGCTCGAAGATATTCCGATTGCGGATATTGATGCAGCCTTCATGGCCTCGGTCAAAACGTCCGAGATCTTCGATTTCCTGTCCTATTTGTCGAACGACCGCGAAAATCCGGAATCCCCTGACGCCCCCGGCATCAATACGGCCTCCCGTGCGCGTAAGCTTTCGGCCATCAAGTCCTTTTACAAATACCTGACAGTCAGTACCAAGCAGATCACGGAAAATCCTGTCAAGGACATTGAATTTCCCAAAATCAGGAAAAGCCTACCGAAATACCTGACGCTTGAAGAATCGACGGCGCTGCTCCGCGCG
>USDP01000125.1 GCA_900553545.1 uncultured Eubacteriales bacterium
CAATCCCTCCGTCACGGCTGCGCCGTGCCACCTCCCTTTACACAAGGGAGGCTTTATCTGCCCACATTGATCTCTTGCAAAAGGCGCTCCCGCACGCGGGAGCGCCTTTTGATGTCATTTCTTATTCTTCGTTGTTTGTCGTGTCGTTCTGAATTTCGGCGCCCGCATTCGGAGCCTCCGCCGGGGCCTCTTCGGTCTTCGGTGCTTCCGCCGGAGCTTCCGGCGCTTCCTCGGCCGGGGCCTCAGCCGCTTCCGCCGGGACGTCCACGTCGACGAATTCTTCCTCGGCGACCGCTTCGTCCTGCTTCAGGCTGTCGATGTAATCCTTCAGCTCTTCGATCAGCTTCTTGGACTCGTCAATCTTCTGGCACCACGGCAGATATTCCGCACTGTCCATTTCTTCGCCGACAGCGTAGTCGCGGTAATACAGCTTGCCCAGCTGCGCCTCCGCCTTGCGGATCTTGTCCTCCTCGGCGTAGATGGAGACATTGGTCTTCGCGATCGCCGCCAGCACCTTGGCCTTCTGCACGGCGGTCTGCGCCGCATTCACCGCAAAGCTCTTTGCAGCCTCAAAGCTCTCATTAAAACCCATAATAGAAACTCCCTTCTGTTGTTGCGGCAGCCCCGTCAAATTTTGTGGTGCTGCCGTTGTGCTAATTTCATTACTGCCTTTTGTAATTCTTTTGTCATTATATCATATCCCGCCCATTTGAAAAGACCCAAAGGCCGGATATTTTCGAAAAATTTACAAATTCTCCGGTTTTTCCGCTTCCGCATCCTCCTGCGCAGCCTCCGCCTCGCGCGCCGCCTTCTGGTTGACATAAAGCTGTGCCGGATCTGGCTTTCTCTTGATCAGCATGAACGCCAGCGCGCCGCCGGCAAACACCACGCAAAGCGCCGCCACCAGCTGGCTCACGCGGATACCGGTTGAAAACAGATAGAGGCTGTCCGTCCGCAGTCCCTCGATCCACACGCGGCCGAGACCGTACCACGTCAGATAGCTCAGGAAGATCTGCCCGTCAAATTTCCGCTTTTTCGTCAGGAAATGCAGCGCAAGGAAGCCCACGAGGTTCCACACCGATTCATATAAAAACGTCGGATGGTAATACGTCACCGCGCCGCTCGCGTCCACGAGGCCCATCTTGAAGAAGCTGTCCGTCAAGGCCCCGTGCGCCTCGCGGTTCATAAAGTTGCCCCAGCGCCCGAAGATCTGACCGATCAATACGGCCATCGCCGCAATGTCCAGCATCGTGCCCGTCTTGATCTTTTTCACCCTGCTCACCACAAGAATGGTGATCGCACCGCCGATCACACCGCCGTAGATGGCGAGTCCTCCCTCCCAGATGTAGAGGATGGAGATCGGATTGTCCGCATACAGCTCCCAATAAAAGATGCAGTAATAGAGCCGCGCGCAGATCACCCCGATCGGCACCGCCCAGAGCACCTCATCGAGCACATCGTCCTGCGTCAGCCCAAAGACCGGCGCGCGCCGCATCATGTAGATCACCGCCAGCAGAAAGCCCAGCGCAATGATGATCCCGTACCAGTAAATGTCCTTTCCAAACACTGTGAACGCCACAGGGTTCGGGTCGACCGTGATCCCCAGATTCGGGAACGTGATCGGAGATGCCAAAAACATACCTCATTCCTCCTTCGGCCAGACGATCGAGATCGCCGCCCGCTCTTCTTGGACGACCCGGCGCAGAAATTGTTCCACATCCTCTGCCGTCACCGTTTCAAATGCCGCCGGATATTCATAATAATCCACGCCGTCCATGTAGAACGCGCAGATGCGGTAGCACGTATTTTCAAAGCTGTCCAGCTCGCGCAGCCTCCGGCCCAGCATCGACTTTTTCAGCCGCGAGAACTGTTCGCGGTCGATCCCCGTCTCAGCGAGGCGCTTTGCCTCTTCCAGGATCGCCGCCAGCACGGCCTCCGGATCGTCGCTGTCGCCGGAGGCCTCCAGAAACGCCAATCCCTTCATCCGCTCATAGTCGATGGCAAAATCCGCGTCGATCAGGCCCTGCTCGTAGAGCCGCGTGTAGAGCGCGGACGATTCGCCCGCCAGCAGCTCCGCCGCCATCGAGCCCAAAAACTCCATCCGCAGCGGCTCCATGCCCTCGTCCGCCGGCTCGCACTTGAAGCCGATGGCAAACGTCGGCATCGCGACCTCCATTCTAGCCTCGATCCTTTTCTGCGCCACAGTCATCGGCTCCGCCGGGCCATAATCGCGCTCCGCAATCCCGACCGACTCCTTCGGCGTCTCCCGTTCGGCCTGCGCGAGAACCTTCGCCGCATCCACGTCGCCCACGACGCAGAGGATGAGATTCGACGGATCATAGAACGCCCGGTGGCAGTCATAGAGCGTCTTCGCCGTGATGTCCTGAATACTCTCCACCGTTCCCGCCACCGACACGCGCGCCGGATGATGCAGATACATCGCGCGGAACAGATTCTCCTGCACCACGTTTCCGTCGCTGTCGTCGTACATCTTAATTTCCTGCGCAATGATCCCGCGCTCTTTTTCCACACTTTCCTCGGTGAAATACGGCGTCGTCACCAGCCGCAGCAGGATGGACAGATTTTCCTCAAAACGCTCCGTACACTCGACGTAGTAAGCCGTCATCGCATAGCTCGTAAAGGCGTTGTTGCTGCCAGCATTCTGCGCGAACAGCTCCATCGCGTTGCCCTCCGGCAGGTCGAACATCTTGTGTTCCAGATAGTGCGCCACGCCGTCCGGCGTCGCATAGTCCACGCCGTTCAGGCGAAATTTCGTGTCGATCGACCCGAAATTCACCGCCACAAACGCATATTTCTTCGCAAAACCCGGCTTTTCGACCACGCGGACCATCATGCCGTTCTCCAGCCGCTGCTCGAAATACTGCTCGCCGAGCTGCGGAAATACCTTTTTGTTCATTCTTCCGTCCCCCTCAGCGTGAAAATGGTGTCGAGCGTCACGCGCCGCGCCGCCTCGGCCACCTGCCCGCGCGTCACGGCCTCGATGCCGCGCGCAAGCTCTTCCATCCCGCCTTCCAAGCCTGCGGCCCGCTGCCCGATGGCATAGTCGTCGAGCCGTCCGGGGCTGTCGAGCGCCGTCTTGAGGTCGGAGAGCAGATACCGCTTCGCGGAGTCAAATTCATAGTCCGAGATCTCGCCGTTCCGGCAGTCCTCGAGCTGCCGCAAAATTTCTTTCTCGGCCGTTTCGAGCTTGTCAAACTCCACACCGGACGACACGATCATCACGCCCTTGTTCTTCTCGATGCTGGACATCGCGTAGTAGCAGAGCGACAGTTCCTCGCGCACCTTCGTGAACAGCTTGCTCGTGATGCCGCCGCCAAAGACCGTGTTCAGCACCAGCAGCGCCGGATATTCCGCCTCGCCCGCCGTACAGCCGGTCGTAAAGCCCATCGAGAGCTTCCCCTGCGTCACATCCATCCGCTCTTCCACGCGCCGCACGTCTCCGCCCGCGCGCTGCTTCTCCGTGCCCACGGCGTCAAACGCCGCCGCGCGCGGCAGCTCCCGCAGCACGCGCCGCAGCTGCTCCGCCACATCCTCCGCGCTCTTGCGGCCCATGTAGAACAGCTCCACGCGGGACTCTGCCAATACCTTCCGGTACTGCGCATACAGCCCCTCCGGCGTGATCGGCTCCACATCCTCCAGCTCGCCGAGCCGCGGCACGGCATAGGCCTCGCCCGCGCACATCGTTTTCACGAGCTGCCCCGTCGCATACGTCCGCTTGTCGTTCACGCGGGACGCAATCGCGTTGGCGAGGTTCCGCTTCTCGCTCTCCACATACTCCGCCAAAAACGCCCCGTTCTCCAGCCGGGGCCGGAGCAGCAGCTCGCCGAGGAAGTCCATCATCGGTGCGAAGACCGGCTCTCCGGCCAGCGCATCCTCAATGAAATCGGCGTAGAAGCCCGTCATCTGGACCTCGCCCTTCTTCCGGATCAGCGTCCCGGCGCTCGCGCCGTACAGCTCGTCCAACCGCGCCGCGATCGCCCGCAGATCCGGGCATCCCTCGCTGCCGCGCAGCAGCACGCTCGGGATCAGCGCATTCATCGCCGCCTCCTCCCGCCGCAGCGGCCGGAAGAAGTTGATGCTGAAGCATCCCGTCTTAAATTTTTCCGTCTGCACCGCCGTGAGCGTCACGCCGGGCAGAAGTTCCATCCGTTTCTCCATATGATTTCCTTATCCAATCGTTTCTGGTTGTAATTGATATGATAGAGTATTATACAACAAAGACGCCCAAAAGAAAACCCCTCTTCCCGCTTCTGCGTGTTTTTCTTCCGGCCGCGCATGATTTTTCGCCTGTTTTGCTGTACACGCCCCGAAAACTGTGCTATACTAAATGGAACTATGAGTATTAGGAGCAAGCTATGATCACAATTTCCAACCTCGGCATGCAGTTCGGCGGCAGCGTTCTGTTCAAGCAGGTCGACCTGCAATTCACACCCGGCAACTGCTACGGCGTCATCGGCGCGAACGGCGCCGGCAAATCCACCTTCCTGAAAATGCTCTCCGGCGAACTGGAGCCGACGTCCGGCGATATCTTCCTCAAGCCCGGCGCGCGCATGTCCGTCCTCAAGCAGGATCAGTTCCAGTACGACGAATACCCCATCCTCGACACCGTCATCATGGGCAACCAGCACCTCTACGATATCATGAAGGAGAAGGACGCCCTCTATGAAAAAGAGGACTTCTCCGAGGAAGACGGCCTCCGCGCCAGCGAACTCGAGACCGAATTTGCCGAGCTGGACGGCTGGGAGGCCGAATCCGACGCCTCCAAGCTCCTGCAAGGTCTCGGCATCCCGGTCGAGCTGCACTACGACCTCATGGGCAATACCGACCCGCGCCTGA
>USDP01000126.1 GCA_900553545.1 uncultured Eubacteriales bacterium
GCCCGGAGCCGCTGAAATTCTGATCTCAGATATCGAAGATGCCAAGGAGCACAATGCCGACCACGACGAGCGCGATCATCGCGTAATGCTTCCACGAGAGCTTTTCCTTCAGGAAGATGCGGCTCCAGACGACGGAGGCCACGCAGTAGGCCGAGATGATCGGCGCGGCGATGGCGACGTGCGCCGTGTCGGCAAGCGCGAAAATGTAGGCGAACTGACCGGCGGTCTCGAAGATGGCACCGAGGTATTTCGGCCCCTCCTGCTTGGGCACGAGCTTTTGCCGGCGGATGAGCACGACATAGATAAAGCAGCAGACCGCCGCGAACAGGAACGTCAGCTCGTAGGCGCAGTTGGCCGCGGAGGCGGCGTAGTCGCTGCACTCGTCAAACGTCGCGAACATCCCGGCGTCGAACGCCTGCGTGGAAAGACGGTCGAGCACGAGAGAGTCGGCAAACGTACCAGCCGCGTCGAGCAGGCAGTAGGCCACGGGCAGGCAGATGGCCAGCCACGATTTGGCGTATTTGTAGTTGGAGGCGGCCTGACGGGCCTGACGGAGCTCGTCGTCCTCGCGGGATTCGACCACGCCGAGGCCGATGACGCCGATGCACACCAGCGCGACTGCACCGATGACGGCGACGCGCATGCCGCCCTGGATGCTCTCGTCGAGCGTGCCGGTGATCAGGCAGAGCACCGCGACGAGCGCGCCCGAGGAATTGCAGATCGGCGACGAGATGGAAAGCTCGATATACCGGAGGCCGACATAACCGAGCGCCATCGAGACGATGTAGAGCAGCGAGACGGGGAGGTATGTCCAGATGATGTGCCACGTGACGGACGTGCCCTGCACGAAGATCTCAAACGCGGCGTGCAGACCCATGACCACGCCGACGGCGATGACCATTTTGAGGTGGGCGTATTTGTCGTTGTCGCGGCAGCCGATCTTCGAAAACAGATCGGAACCGCTCCAGCAGAGGAGTGCGATGATTGCGAACCAGAACCACATAATAATTTTTTCTCCTGTAATGATGTCTGTATGGAATATGGAATGTTTTTATAGGGGCAGACAGCGGGCATCGGCCCATGCAATGCGTTCAGCAGGCCGGAAGATGCGCAAGTCCCGCCTCGACGAGCTTTTGGACGCTCATCAGAATGCCGAGCTTGGCATGGTACCACGTCAGGCCGCCCTGAAAATAGATCGAATAGGGCGGGCGGATGGGGCCGTCGGCGGAGAGCTCAATGGAGGAGCCCTGCACAAACGCGCCCGCCGCCATCACGACCTCTGCGTCATAGCCCGGCATGGCCCACGGGACAGGCGTGACATAGCTGTCGACCGGGGCCGCCGCCTGAATGCCGCGGCAGAAGGCCAGCATCCGCTCGGCGCTGCCAAGCTCGACGGCCTGAATGATGTCGTGGCGGCTCTCGCTGCCGTTCGGGATGACGCGGAAGCCCATGCGCTCATAGAGATTCGCCGCGAAGATCGCACCCTTGAGCGCACCGGAGACGACGTTCGGCGCGAGGAAAAAGCCCTGATACATGGACGGAAGCAGGCCGAGATTTGCGCCGACCTCCTGACCAAGTCCGGGCGCGGAGAGCCGATAGGCGCAGCGCTCGACGCATTCCGCCGTGCCGCAGATATAGCCGCCGATCGGGGCCAGACCGCCGCCGGGGTTTTTGATCAGGCTGCCGACGATCATGTCCGCGCCGACGTTCGACGGCTCGACCGTCTCGACGAATTCGCCGTAGCAGTTATCCACCATGCAGACCACGTCCGGCTTGCACTGCTTGCAGAACGCGATGACCTCGCCGATCTGCGCAACGGAGAAGGACGGGCGCGTGGCGTATCCCTTTGAACGCTGGATCGTGACGAGCTTTGTCTTTTCATTGATCGCCTTGCGGATGCCCTCAAAGTAGAATGTGCCGTCCGGCAGGAGATCGACCTGCCGGTACGAAACGCCGTATTCTTTCAGCGAGCATTTCGATTCTCGGATGCCGATGACCTCCTCGAGCGTGTCATAGGGCGCGCCGTTCGGGCTGAGCAGCTCGTCGCCGGGCAGCAGATTCGCGCTCAGAGCGACGGCCAGCGCGTGCGTGCCGCAGGTGATCTGCGGGCGGACGAGGGCCGCCTCGGTGCCGAAGGCGGAGGCGTAGACGCGCTCTAATTTATCGCGGCCAAGGTCGTCGTAGCCATAGCCGGTCGTCGCGGCGAAGCAGGTCGCGTCGACGCGGTGCTCCTGCATAGCGCGGATGACCTTCGCCTGATTGTATTCGGCGACGGCGTCGATGCCCTCAAACCGCGCCTTCAGGCTGTCCAGCACGCTCTGCCCGAATTCATAGACCTCGCGGCTGACGCCGAGCGAGGCATACATCTCATATAGTTCCTTCATTTCTGTCTCTCCATCTGTTCAAAGATCTGGGCCGCCGCCGTCTCGATGACGTCCGGCTTGGTGACGATGATGCCGGTCTGCTCGTCGCCCAGGATCAGCAGCGTGTCGCCCGGCTGGATGCAGAACAGCGTCCGCGCGTCCTTCGGAATGACGATCTGCCCCTTTTCGCCGACCTTGGCCGTGCCGAAGATGTGCCGCTTCGGCCTGCCGAGCAGGTGCTTTCCACCTGACATTGGCTGCGCCTCCTTTGCTTGGGGTGTATCCGAAAACTGTCACCGCACCCGGACAGCGGTCCTTTTTGTGCTGTGCCGCGTCATTTTTCCTGGCAATACACAAAGTATTCCTGCGAAAAAATGTCTTGCTCAGCGCAAAAATTCCTCGCTGCCGGTCACATCGCCAGTTTTCAGATCCACCCTTGGAAATTTTCATACTTGTATAACTTATACCATGTGTATGGATTTGTCAAGTAGGCAAAAGTTACAGAAAGTTCACACTTTCGCCCCTTGACTTTTCTCATCTTTGGAGATAAAATGTGCTTTTCAAAAGAGCTTTTTTGTTTTTTACAAAACCGATTACAGGAAGAAGGGAACGCATGGATCACATCTATGCCGTCGGCGTCGGCGGCGCGAACATCGATCTCTGCGGCCGGTCCTATGCGCCGATCGAGCCGCGCGATTCCAACCCCGGCGAGATCGAGATCTCGGCCGGCGGCGTGACGCGCAACATCTGCGACAATCTGGCGCGGCTCGGCGCGGACGTAAAGCTCGTGTCGGCGGTCGGTGACGATCTGTTTGCGCAGATCATCTGCGAGCAGAGCGCGCAGGCGGGTATTGATGTTTCCCATATCTATCACACGCCGGGGCGCTCGTCCTCAATGTATCTGGCGATTTTGGATAACAGCGGCGATATGCACGTGGCCCTTTCGGATATGCACGTGCTGCAAAATCTTCCGTTGGACTATCTTGAGCGCAAGCGGGAGCTGATCGCAAACGCTGCCGTCGTTGTGACAGATCCCTGCATGAAGGCGGAGCGGTTTGAGCGCGTGCTCTCCTATTGTCGGCCGGGACAGATCGTCTGCGTCGACCCTGTCTCCACGGCTTATGCCCGCGCACTGATCCCATACATCGGACAGATCCACACCGTCAAGCCGAACCGGCTGGAGCTGGAAATTCTGGCCGGGCAGCCGGTGGACACCGACGCGCGGCTGGAGTCCGCGTGCGAGACGCTGCTGAATCGCGGCGTGCAGCGCGTGTTCGTCAGCCTCGGCGCGGAGGGCTGCTTCTACATGGACGCGGCGGGCCGCCGTTTCCGGCGGAAGCTCCGCCCTGTGACCAACATGGTCAACGCCTCCGGCGCGGGCGACGCCTTCACCGGCGCGATGCTCTACGCGACGATGCGCGGCATGACGCCCGAGGAAATTCTCGACTACGCACTGGCCGCCGGGATCGCGGCCATCTCCCACCGTAACACCATCAACCCCGAGATGAGCCCCACGCTCATCCAGACGATTTTGGAGGAATATCGCTATGAATCTTGAAAAGTATCTGTCTGTTACCCCGGAAATCCAGGCCGCGCTGGCCGAGGGCAAGCCCGTTGTCGCGCTGGAATCCACGATCCTCAGCCATGGCATGCCCTATCCGCAAAACCTCGACTTCGGCCGCAAGGTCGAGCAGATCATCCGCGATGAGGGCTGCGTGCCCGCGACGATCGCCATCCTCGACGGCAAGATGAAGGTCGGCCTGAATGAGGAAGAGCTGGAGCGGATGTGCCACGCCGACGGCGTCGGCAAGGTGAGCCGCCGCGACCTCGCGACCTATCTGGCCACCGGTATGCCAGGTGCAACCACCGTCACCACGACGATGATCGTTGCGGCCTACGCGGGCATCCGCTTTTTCGCCACCGGCGGCATCGGCGGCGTGCATCGCGGCGCGGAGACCACGATGGACATTTCCGCCGACTTGCAGGAGCTGGCAAACACCCCTGTCTGCGTCATCTGCGCGGGCGCGAAGAGCATCCTCGACCTCGGCCTGACGCTCGAATACCTCGAGACGCAGGGCGTGCCGGTGCTCGGCCTGCGCACGGACGAGCTGCCTGCGTTCTACTGCCGCACCTCCGGCTTCAAGCTGGACTACAACTGCCCGGACGAGGCGACTGTCGCCAAGATCATGAAGACCAAGTGGGACATCGGCCTGAAGGGCGGCGCCATCGTTGGCAACCCGGTGCCGGAGCAGTACGCGATGGACCCCGTCGAGATGAACAAGGTCATCGACCGTGCCGTCGAGATGGCGAAGGAGCAGGGCATCCACGGCAAGGCCACCACGCCGTTCCTGCTGGCGCACATTGTCGAGATGACCGGCGGCCATTCGCTGGACACGAACATCCAACTCGCTTTCAACAACGCGCGCGCCGCCTCGAAGATCGCCAAGGCGTATGCAGAGCTGTAATTGAGATAGACACAAGCCGC
>USDP01000127.1 GCA_900553545.1 uncultured Eubacteriales bacterium
CCTTCGGCGAGATCGTACTGCCCTACGGGCCGACAGAGTCGTCGGCCCCTACAAGACGATGGATAGGCCGGGAGTGCTCCCGGTTTCGGACGTTCTCTTTCTTTTCCAATATCAACCGAAAGGCGACCCAGCGAAGCGGTCGGCTTTCGGAAAGGAAGAAGGAGACTGCGGATGTGGAGTTTTCGCCGCCCCGGCGGAAACGGAATGGAGCAGGCTTCTTCTGACGCCGCGGCGGTTCTTTTCTTTCTCTATAAAGAGAAAGAAAAGAATGGGGGCGCAAAGAAAGCAGGCGACCAATGGTCGCCCCTACGTTTTGAATCGGAGTACGATAGAATTCGCAGGGGAGCGATTCCCACCCGGCCTCGCCGCGTCAGACACAAAAAGAGTGGAAATATTCTTTGATCTGTGATAATATAAAACAGTATATGACTATGGGCGCGGGAGACGCGCCGCGCAGATCGGAGGGTGACGTATGACCTACGGACAGGCGATCCTGCTGGGCTTTGTGCAGGGGGTCGCGGAGTTTTTACCCATCTCCAGCTCCGGCCATCTGGCCGTGCTGCAAAATTTTCTCGCCATCGGCGACATGGAAAACCATCTGCTGTTCGACGTGCTGCTCCACCTTGGGACGCTGGCCGCCGTGTTTCTGGCCTTGCGGGGCGAGATCTCGCCACTGTGGAACGAGGGGCTGCGGATGCTGCACCTGAAAAAGACGCGGCGCGGCGAGGAGCCGGACGGCGTGAAGCGGCGGATGATCTGGTTTTTGATCGCGGCGACGCTGCCGCTGGCGCTGGCCGCGGTGCTGAACAAATACGTCGAGAGCCTGTATCAGAACACGTTTTTCATCGGCTTTGCCTTTTTGATGACGGGCGTGCTGCTCTTCGCGGCCGACCGCATGGGCCACGGCAACAAAAATGAGCGCGGGGCCACGCTGGGCGACGCGGTCGTGGTGGGTCTGGCACAGATGATCGCGGTCGTGCCGGGCTTGTCCCGCAGCGGGACGACGATCTCGGCGGGGCTGCTGCGCGGATTCGGCCGGAATTTCGCGGTGAAATTCTCGTTTTTGCTCTCGATCCCGGCGGTGCTCGGCGCGAATCTGGTCTCGCTGGTGAAGGCGTTCGCGGCGGGCGTGGACTGGTCGATGGCGCCAAAGTATCTCGTGGGCGTGCTTGTCGCGTTCGTGTCTGGCTATTTTGCCATTTATCTGCTGCGCATGATCGTGCAGCGCGGAAAATTCGGCGGATTTGCGTACTATTGCTGGGGCGCGGGATTGGTGACGCTGATCCTGTCGCTGACGGTTTGAGGAGAAGGAACCAATGGCGCAAAAGCAAACAAAAAAAACAACAGCCGCAAAGGGCCGCAAAAAGGCGGCCCCGAAGAAGGCACAGCAGAAGCCCATCCGCCGCGAGGTCGGCGCGGGCGTGTGCCTGCTGCTCGCGGTGTTCACGGTGCTGGCCTGCTTTCAGATCCACGCCGCATTTCTCGACGCGCTGGCGACGCTCTGCCGTGGGCTGATCGGCGCGGGCTTTTACATTTTACCGTTCGCGTTTCTGATGGGCTTTCTGATCCTGCTGCTGCATGACGGGCGGCCCGTGGCGCTGCGGGTGACGTGTACGTTCCTCGTGGCGGTGCTGATCGGGTCGCTGGTGCAGCTCGTCGGCGGAGGCGGCGTGGAATGGAGCCAGAATGTGCTCGAGAACCTCTGGGACGGCGGCATCGCCGGAACGTCCGGCGTGGTCGCCGGAGGGCTGGCGCTGGTGCTGGAGCTGGTGGTGAGCAAGGTCGGCGCGGTGATCCTCTGCATCGCGGGCTTCCTTCTGGCGCTGATCACGAGCCTGAACATGACCGTAAAGGGCATCATTCTCGCAATCAAAAACCGGCCGAAGCTCGAGTATGAGCCGCCGAGGCGCGAACATGCCGACCCGGCGGAAAAGCTTGTGAACCATGTGGCGGAGCGGCACATCGAGCAGGTGGAGCGGCGGCGCGCGAAGGCGTCGGACTTCGATCTGCCGATCGACGAGCCGCCGCTGCCCGTGGCGGAGCCGAAGAAGAAGGGCCGCGAGATCGTCCGGCCCGACGAGTTTGTGGAACAGGACCGGAAGAATGCGCGCCGGGAGAAGCCCGTCGACCTGACAGACGATCTGCCCGGCGAGCTGACCGGCCACGCCAAGCCCGCCGCGCCGAAACCGGAACCGAAACAGGAACCGGAGCCTGCGGCGAAGAAAGATTACAAAGCGCAGTTTGACGCGCTGATCTCGGAGCAGAAGGAGCTGCCGCATCAGCTGCCGCCACTCGTGCTGGACGCGGAGCCGGAGAAGCTCTCGACGCTGCCCGAGGAACCGAAGCAGATCCAGGAGGCTCCGGCGGAAGAATTCCAGCCGCTGGTCGTTCCCTCGAAGCCGAAGGAAGCCCCGGCAGAAACGCCAAAGGCGGAGCCGGTGGAGGAATTGCCGCCGCTGGTGCAGCCCGAGGACGACAAGATCAAGCGCGAGGACGTCCGGCAGGAGGCCGCGCAGATCGCCGCCGAGATCCAGACGGCCCCGGCACCGCCGGAATACCGCTATCCGCCGGTCGATCTGCTGCGCCGTTCGACCGGCGCGGCGGCGGACGGCACACAGGAGATGCGGCAGAACGCCGAGCGCCTGGCCGATACGCTGCAAAGCTTCAACATTGAGGCGAACATCGTCAATGTGACGCGCGGGCCGTCGGTCACGCGGTATGAGCTGGAGCTGAGCCGCGGGACGAAGCTGTCCAAGGTGACAAATCTGGCGGACGATATTGCGCTGGCGCTCGGCGCGTCCGGCGTGCGCATCGCGGCCATCCCGGATAAAATTTCGGTCGTCGGCATCGAAGTGCCGAACAAGCTGGTGACGACGGTGTTGGCGCGGGACGTGATCGACTCGGACGAATTCCGCAAGAGCAAGTCCAAAATTTCGTTCGCTGTCGGCAAGGACATCGGCGGCAGCCGCATCATCGGCGACATCGCCAAGCTGCCGCATATGCTCATCGCGGGCACAACCGGCTCCGGCAAGTCGGTCTGCATGAATTCGCTGATTATCTCGCTGCTCTACAAGGCAAAGCCGGATGAGGTCAAGCTCATCATGGTCGACCCGAAGATGGTGGAGCTTGGCATTTACAACGGCATTCCGCATCTGCTCATCCCCGTCGTGACCGACCCGAAGAAGGCGGCCGGTGCGCTGCAATGGGCGGTGACGGAGATGATGCGCCGCTACCGGCTGATGGCCGACGCAGGGACGCGCGACCTCGAATCGTTCAACCACGTCGCAGTGTCCAGCGGCGAATTTGAGAAGATGCCGCAGATCGTCGTCGTCATCGACGAGCTGGCCGACCTCATGCTCGTGGCGGCCAAGGAAGTCGAAGAGTCGATCTGCCGCGTGGCCCAGATGGGCCGCGCCGCGGGCATCCATCTCGTCATCGCGACGCAGCGTCCTTCGTCCGACGTCATCACGGGTCTGATGAAGGCGAACATCCCGTCGCGCATCGCGTTTGCGGTGGCGTCCGCGATGGAGTCGCGCATCATCCTCGATACATCCGGCGCGGAAAAGCTCGTCGGCAAGGGCGATATGCTCTATGCGCCGCTCGGCCAGGGCAAGCCGAAGCGCGTGCAGGGCTGCTTCATCACAGACGATGAGGTGCAGGAGGTCGCGGCATTCGTCAAGCAGACGAACACTGCGGATTATTCCGACGAGGTCATGGCCGAGATCGAGAAAAAGGCCGCCGAGAGCGGCAAGGGCGGCGGCGCGGGCGCGTCTGCCGCAGCAACACCGGCAAGCGACGAGACTGAGGGCGACGAGATGCTGCCCGCGGCGGTCGATGTGATTTTAGAAACCGGACAGGCGTCCGTCTCGATGCTCCAACGGCGGCTGAAGCTGGGCTATGCCCGCGCGGCACGCATCATGGACGAGATGGAAGAGCGCGGCATCGTCGGCGGCTTTGAGGGTTCGAAGCCCCGGCAGCTGCTGATCACGAAGGAACAGTGGGAGTCCATGAAAAACGGCCAGCCCCTGAACCCGCCGGTCGAAGAGGAGATCCCCTGAGCGCACAACACGGTGCGCTCAGGTACATACATGGAGCGGGTGGAGGATCTTGACGCACGCTCCCTGGTATTGCATCCGAGTTGGTTCGGAGCGAAAGCTGGAGGTAAAACAAATGAAACACGAAAATGTCAAAAAGATGGTTGCGCTGACGCTGCTGGCGGCGCTGGTCGTGGTCTTGCAGACCGTGGCGAGCGGGATCAAAGTCGGGCCAATCCCGATCACGCTGACGCTGGTGCCAATCGTGATCGGCGCGGTGCTCTATGGGCCGGGCGCGGGCGCGGGACTCGGCGCGATCTTCGGGCTGGTCACGGCGATCGCCGGTCTGACCGGCGCGGATGGCGGGACACAGGCGCTGATCCAGGCGAACGCGTTCTGGACGCTGGCGATCTGCATCGTCAAGGCGACGGCCGCCGGTTGGGTGGCCGGGCTGGTCTACCGGGCGCTGCGGAAGCATCAGACGCTTGGCTGCGTGGCCGCGGCCATCAGCGCGCCGGTCGTGAATACGGGTCTGTTCCTGCTCGCAATGACGACGGTGCTGCGCCCCTCGCTGGAGGCGTGGGCCGGCGGGACGGATCTGGTCTATTATGTGTTCGTGGTGCTGACGGGCGTGAACTTCCTCGTGGAGTTCGGCGTGAACGCAGTGCTGAGCGTGGCGATTGCGCGCATCGTGCAGGTCGTCGGCAAAAAAGGATAAATGCAGACGGGGCGGGCAGTCATTGTCCGCCCCTAAATCTTCGATTGCACTTCCGTGATGAACGTAGGGGCGACCA
>USDP01000128.1 GCA_900553545.1 uncultured Eubacteriales bacterium
GCCGGTGGAGATGTGTGTGATCTTGTCGGCGAAGCCCAGCTGCTCGCAGGCCGCGGCGCTGTCGCCGCCGCCAACGATGGTGGTTGCGGAGCTGTCGGCCAGGGCCTGCGCGACCGCAATCGTGCCCTTGGCGAGCGTCGGGTTTTCAAAGACGCCCATCGGGCCGTTCCAAACAACCGTCTTCGCGTTCTTCACGGCGTCGGCGAACAGCTCGCGGGTCTTCTCGCCGATGTCGAGGCCTTCCATATCGGCCGGGATCTGGTCGACGGGAACGGTCTTGACCTCGACCGGGCCGTCGATCGGGTTCGGGAAATCGGCGGCGACAACGGTGTCGATCGGGAGCAGGAGCTTGACGCCCTTCTCCTCGGCCTTCTTCATCATGTCCTTGCAGTAGTCGACCTTCTCGGCGTCGAACAGGGACTTGCCGATGCCGTAGCCCTTGGCCGCGACGAAGGTATAGGCCATGCCGCCGCCGATGATGAGGGTATCGACCTTCTCGAGCAGGTTGTTGATGACGTTCAGCTTGTCGGAGACCTTCGCGCCGCCGAGGATGGCGACGAACGGACGCTCCGGATCGGCCAGCGCCTTGCCCATGATGGAGACTTCCTTCTGGACGAGGTAGCCGCAGACGGCGGGCAGATAGTCGGCGACGCCGGCGGTGGAGGCATGGGCGCGGTGCGCGGTGCCGAAGGCATCGTTCACGAAGATGTCAGCCAGAGAGGCGAGCTTCTTGGAAAGCTCGGGGTCGTTCTTCGTCTCGCCCTTTTCAAAGCGGGTGTTCTCAAGCAGCATGACTTCGCCGTCCTTCAGGGACGCGGCGAGGGACTGTGCGCTCGGCCCGACGACGTCTTCCGCCATCTTGACCGGCTGGCCAAGCAGCTCAGACAGGCGCTCTGCGACAACCTTGAGGCTCAGCTCCGGCTTGACCTCGCCCTTCGGCTTGCCCATGTGGGAGCAGAGGATGACCTTCGCCCCGTGCTTGATGAGATATTCGATCGTCGGCAGCGCAGCGACGATACGCTTGTCGCTGGTGATGACGCCGCCCTTGGTGGGCACGTTGAAGTCGCAGCGGCAAAGCACGCGCTTGCCCTGTACGTCGATGTCTTCTACCGATTTCTTGTTGTAATTCATACTGGTTCCTCCTTCATATCCTGACGCGGATCGCTCCGCTCACCTTCCAATTTACCAGTTTGTCATTTTTCCTTGTCCCATCAGGTGCGGGAAGGACTGCTGCCGCAGCGCCTCGAAAACGCCGACGGCGACGCTGTTGCTGAGGTTGAGGCTCCGCGCCTCGGCGCGGATGGGGATGCGGACACATTCGTCATAATGCGCGGCGAGCAGGTCTTCGGGCAGGCCCTTCGTCTCCTTGCCGAACATCAGATAGCAGCCGTCCGGATAGTCTGCCTCGTCATACTGCCGCGGCGCCTTTGTAGAAAAGAGGCGGAGGCAGCGGACGTCGTTTTTCGCGAAAAAGTCGTCGAGGTTTTCATAGACGCGCACATCGACCAGATACCAGTAGTCCAGCCCCGCACGCTTGACCGCCTTGTCCGAAATATCAAAGCCGAGCGGCTTGATCAAATGCAGGACGCTGCCGGTGGCGGCGCAGGTGCGGGCGATGTTGCCCGTGTTGGCCGGGATCTCCGGCTCGTGCAATACGACATGCAGCATGGTATTTCTCCCCGAGCGGCCATTTTCCGCCCTATGACGCAAACTAGAGCTATTCTATGACAGAATTCCGGAAATTTCAACTGTTTTTCGGAAAAAAGTGAAATTTTAAGGCACAAAATTCACGTGTGTCTTTCGCAGTGCTTTTAGTCGATTTGCCAATCGATCTCCGCTTCGCCGTTTTCGCGGAGGAAGGCGTTGATCTGAGAAAACGGCCGGCTGCCGAAAAAGCCGCGATAGCTGCTGAGCGGGCTCGGGTGCGCGCTCTGCAAAATCAGGCGCGGTGCGGCGCTCCCCTCCAGCAGCGGGGCCTTTTTCTGCGCCTGTCCGCCCCAGAGGACGAAAGCCACGGGCTGCGGGAGTCCGGCGCACGCAGCGAGCACCGCGTCGGTGAACCGCTGCCAGCCAAAGCTCTTATGGCTGTTGGCCTTCCCGCTCTCGACGGTGAGCACCGTGTTCAGCAGCAGCACCCCCTGCCGCGCCCATGCACTCAAATCCCCGTCCTTTGCCGGCGAAATACCAAGGTCGCTCTCCAATTCCTGATAGATGTTCCGCAGCGACGGCGGCAGCTTCACGCCCCTCCGCACGGAAAACGCCAACCCATGCGCCTGACCGGGCTCGTGATACGGGTCCTGCCCGAGGATCACGACGCGCACCGCCTCCGGCGGCGTCAGCTCGAACGCGGTGAACAGCTCTTCACGCGGCGGAAAAACGGTCTGCGTCCCATAGGCCGCGTCCACCCGCTCCGCCAGCGCGGCAAAATACGGCTTTTTCAATTCTTCTGCCAGCAGCGGCCGCCAGGCGTCCAATTCCATAATCCATCCCCCACTCAGTTTTCCCCAACTTTACCACACAATTCATCGGAATACAAGGCCCTTTCTCCGCATAGCCTCGAGCGGAGGTGATTTTTTTGCAGATCCATGTGGTCTCATCCGGCGAGACGCTGTTTTCCATCGCGCGGCAATACGACGTCCCGGCGGGCATCCTTGCGCGGTACAATGGGCTGGCCGAGCCATACCGGCTGGCCGTCGGGCAGAGCCTTCTGATCCTGCGCCCGACGAGTCTTGTGACTGTGCGTGCGGGCGACACACTCTCGTCCCTTGCGCGGCAGAACGGGCAGTCCGTCCGCAGTCTGCTCCGCCTGAACCCAAATCTGACGCAGCAGACCGCGATCTATCCCGGCCAGATCGTCGTGACCGCGATTGAAGATGCACCGGAACGCACGGCGGCGGCCTTCGGCTATGCGTATCCTTATGTATCGCCGTCGGTTTTGGCGGGTATTCTGCCGTATGCGGGCGGGTTGGCCCCGTTTACATATGGGTTTACGGAAGATGGAACGCTGGTTCCCCTTGACGATACCGCGCTGCTGGCCCAGGCGGCGGAGATCGGAACGGCGGGCGTGATGCACCTGTCCACGCTGACAGAGCGCGGGACGTTCTCCGCCGAGCGGGCGGCGGCGCTGCTGGAAAACGAGGCAGCGCAGGAAACCTTGATCGCAAACGTGGTCACGAATATGGCCGCCCGCGGCTATCGAGCGCTGGACGTCGATTTTGAGTATCTCGGCGCACCTCTTGCGGCGGCGTATGCCGCGTTTCTGGGGAAGCTCCGCGCGGCGGTCAACGCCAGCGGCTGGCCGCTGCTCGCGGCGCTGGCCCCGAAGACGTCGCGCGAGCAGGCCGGAACGCTCTACGAGGGCCACGACTATGCCGCCGTCGCCGCCAATACCGATGCTGTGCTGCTTATGACGTATGAATGGGGCTACACCTACGGCCCGCCGATGGCGGTGGCGCCGCTGCCATCGGTACGGCGGGTCGTCGAATTCGCGCTGACCGAGATGCCGCCGGAGAAAATATTCCTCGGCTTTCCGAACTACGCCTACGACTGGACGCTCCCCTACGCGCCGGGGACGACGCGCGCACAGTCGATCGGGAACGAGGCCGCCGTGCAGCTGGCAGTAAACGTCGGCGCGGAGATCCGCTTCGATGAGCAGGCCGAGACGCCGTGGTTCGCGTATACGGACGGCGAAAGCCGGGCGCATGAGGTCTGGTTCGAGGATGCGCGGAGCAGTCTTGCAAAATACCGGCTCGTGACGGAATACGGCCTGTGCGGCATCGGCTATTGGAACTTTATGCGGCCGTTCACGGCGGGCTTCGCGCTGCTGAACGCCGTCTTCCGGCTGGAGCCATAAAGCGCGGCAAGGGCATTGCAATTTTGCGATTTGGCTGATATAATATAGTGTCAAGTTATCAAAATTCGGAGGAAACTGCCTTGGAACGCAAAACAGTCGTGATCGCGCAGAGCGATCTGGAGCGGCAGAAAGCTGTCTGCGAACAAATTCGGGAATACTGGCTGGCACAGGGGCGCACCCCGCTCGCCTTTGTCGACACCTACGGCTGTCAGCAGAACGAGGCCGACTCAGAGCGCATCCGCGGCATGCTGCAAAGCTGCGGCTATCAGCTCTCCGACACGGAGGAGGGCGCGGACTGCATCGTCATCAACACGTGCGCCATCCGCGAGCACGCGGAGACGCGGGTCTACGGCAACGTGGGCGCGCTGGTGCATACCAAGGCGCGGCATCCGGGGCAGAAAATTTTCCTCTGCGGCTGCATGATGGGACAGCCCGCCGTGGCTGACCGCATCAAAAAGAGCTATCGCCACGTGGACGGCGTCTTCAACCCACACCAGCTCTGGCGTTTCCCGGAACTGTTACAGTTCGTGCTTGCGCACAACAAGCGCATCTTCGCGACCGACGACTCTGCGGGCAATATTGCCGAAGGTCTCCCGGTCGTGCGCACATCCGACCTCAAGGCGTGGGTGTCGATCATGTACGGCTGCAACAATTTCTGCTCCTACTGCATCGTGCCCTACGTGCGGGGCCGCGAACGGTCGCGCCGGCCGGATGAAATTCTAGAAGAGGTGCGCGCGCTGGTCTCCGCGGGCTACAAGGACATCACGCTGCTGGGCCAGAACGTGAACTCCTACGGGCGCGACCTTTACGGCGAGCCGCGGTTCGCGGATGTCCTTCGGGCCGTGGATGCCGCGGGCATCGAGCGGCTCCGCTTCGCGACGAGCCATCCGAAGGATCTCACCGACGAGGTCATCGGGCTGTTCGCCACGCT
>USDP01000129.1 GCA_900553545.1 uncultured Eubacteriales bacterium
ATCTGTAACGCTCCTTCGTCGCGAACAGCTGCGCTCGGCATCGGCCCCTACAAGCACAACCGGGCGCACGGCGGAAAAACGATAAAGCGGATGCCCTGTTCGAGCCTCTATCCGCTGGACCAAAAAGAAAAGACGCAACTTTCGTCGCGTCTTTCTTTTTGGAGCGGGTGACGAGGCTCGAACTCGCTACCTCCACCTTGGCAAGGTGGCGCTCTACCGGATGAGCTACACCCGCATCTCAAATGCAGGTGTTATTATAGCAGAAAACTCGGAAAAGTCAAGACCTGTGTGCCAAATCGCGCGCAATTTTTTCATCCTGTTCCGCATCCGCAGCGGGCGTCTCCGCGTCCGGCGCGTCGTCTGCGGGCGGGGCGTCGGGCGTGGTTTCCTCCGGAGATGTATCGTCTGTCGATTCCTCCGGCTGTGTCTCCGCAGGGATCTCCGGCTCGGGCTTCGGGCAGGCGGGATATTGCGCCGCGTCCCACGAATAGCCGATCATCTCCTCGTCATAGCGGAGGTGGAGTGAGCCGTCAGCCAGCAGATCGCGCAGCAGATCAGCGTGATAGCGCAGCCCATCAAGCGTGACGATGTTCCACGCATACTCCTCGCCGTCGCGGCTGCCTTCGACGATCTGGCAGTCGATGCCGATCTGGTCGCAGAGCAGCTTCCATGCAGTTGCGGCGCTCCGGCTCGTGATGAGGCCCTCGCAGAGGGCGGAATAGAGCGGCGTGGCCGTCTCCCGCTCGGTGTAGGTGAAGCGCTCCATCAGATACGTGTAGAGCAGCCCGGCCTTTTCCCACTCGGTATCGCGGTAGCGGACGTAGACCGACGCGGCCTGTAGGCTCTCCTCCACGGCCTTTTCCATCTTCTGCAGCGACGCGGCATCCGCCGGCCAGGTGAGTGTCAGCTCGACGATGCGGCTGCGCCCCTCGTCTGGATAGTTCGCCGCGCGGATCTCCGGCACGGCCATATAGTGCAGCGGCTCCGCCTCGCAGAGCTGCCGGATCAGCGATTCATAGGGATAGACGTGGCTGCTGACTGCATACCATGTGACGTGATCGCGGTATTCGTCCATTGCCTCGCGCAGCAGCGTCTCAACCTCCTTCTGATTGGTCACATATTCGAGCGTGCGCGGGTCCTCGGCCATGTCACGGAAAGTGATATCAATGGTGATCTCGTAATAGGAGACGATGAGCGAGCAGTCGTGCGTCAGAAAATCGATCGTATACGCGCCGACGGGATCTTCGCGGGCCACGGAATAGGCCGCACGCGAGAGATCGGCCTCCACATCGCCTGTGTAGTTCGTGGTACGGATGACGCCATGTGTGACGCCGTCCTCCGCAAATTGCAGGATGGCGCGCTTTAGCTCGTTATAATCGCTGACCAGCGGGATGTCGCTGTCGGTGCGCGCGGTCTGTGCGGCGCTGTGCGGGCTGATCTGCGTATACTGCGACGGGAGGAGTACGGAACAGCCACCGAGCGCAAGCAGCAGCAGGGCCATGACGGCCAGAGCCAAACGTTTCATGCCGCGCCCCCTTACATCTCGTCGCCGTTGCGGCGGAAGCCTTCGCCGAGCACCTGATGCGCTTCCTGCAAAATGACGAACGCTTCGGGGTCGATCTCGCGGACAATAGACTTCAGCTGCGGGGCCTGCCGCCGCCGGATGGCGCAGAGCAGAACCTGCTTCTTCTCGCCGGAATAACCGCCGCGGCCCTCCAGAATCGTGACGCCGCGGTCGAGCTTTTCCTCAATGGCAAGGATGATTTCTTCAAAGCGTTCGGAGATGATGAGCGCGACCGTGGAATAGTCCAGCCCATAGATGATGCCGTCCATCACGACGGACGACACATAGAGCGGCACGGCGGAATAGAGGGCCTTGCTGACATCGTGATAGACTGCGCCGGTCAGGGCGACGATGGTCAGATCGATCATCAGCAGAATCCGCCCAAGCGGCAGCGAACCGAAGCGCCGCCGGAGCAGGCGCGCGCCGATATCCGAGCCGCCGGTGGACGCGCCGCCGAGAAACACCAGCCCCAGCCCCACGCCGGAGAAGATGCCGCCATAGAGCGCGCTGAGCAAAATTTCCGTCTGCGGCGGCGTGATGCGTGTGAACACGTCCATCAGCAGCGAGCTGGTCAGCATACCGGCCAGCGAGCCGAAGAAAAACTGCCGCCCGAGCCGCTTGCCGCCCAGAATGAACAGCGGTACGTTGATGAGGATGCTATAAAGGCCGACGCTGCCCCAGCCGGTCAGCTCCAGGAGCAGCATGCCGATACCGCTCACGCCGCCGATATTGATCTGGTTCGGCAGCAGGAAGAGATCAAAGCCCAGCGCGAAGATCGCGCTGCCGAGGATCGTCATGCCAAGCATCCGGAACCATGGCCGCAGCTTTCCCTGTTTCAAGCGAACACCTCCGATGTGATCAAAGCTCCAATGTCATCTGTTTCTCTTCCAGATCGTCCTCGCGGAGCAGCGCGCCCGCGGCGGGGATGGTGCGGGTGCGGTAGCGGGCGGGGTTCTGGATGCCGGACTCTGCGAGCCGAGCCGCACGTTCAAGCACGGCTTTTTTCTTCAGGCTCATGACCGCGACGCCCTGCGTGGCGCGCGTGGTCTTCACGGCGAGCTGTGCCGTGGAGAAGATGAGGCAGCGGCCGTCCGTGGCGTAGAGCGCGATCTGCTCCTCTTCCGTCAGGTGGAACACGGCGCACAGCGGGCTTTTGTCCGAATAGGCGCCGGTCAGCTTGCGGCGGTTGGTCTTGGTGGCGTAGCCGGAAAGCTCCACCTTCGCCGCCTTGCCGTTTTCAAAGACGAAGAGCAGATTTCCCGTGTAGTCGCCGGGGAAGACTGCGGCGAAGAAGCCCTCGCCCTCGTCAAAGCCGAGCTTGCCGGGCAGATAGTCGCCGAGGGCGGATGCCTTGCCATCTGGGAAATCGGACAGGCGCGTTTTATAGACCTGCGCCCGGTCGGTAAAGACGAGCAGCTCCTGATTGTTCGTCGTCTCGCGGCTGAGGAGCAGGCCGTCGCCCTCCTTGAATTTCTGCTCGCCGGACATGCGCAACGACTGCGGCGTGATCTTCTTGAAATAGCCCTCGCGGGACAGGAAGACCGTCACCGGATAGTCCGGCACAGCCTCTTCCTCCGGCTCGGCGATCTGATGGTCGTAGACAATGCCGGTTTTGCGGTCCTGGCCATACTTTTTCGCGACCTGCTCGAGTTCCTTGCAGATCACGTTCCGGATCTTCCGCTCGGAGCCGAGGAGGTCCTCCAGCTCTGCGATCTCGTGTTCGAGCGAGTCGGTCTCCTGAATCCGGTTTAAGAGGAATTCCTTGTTGATGTTGCGGAGCTTGATCTCCGCGACGTATTCGGCCTGCACCTGATCGATGCCGAAGCCGATCATCAGGTTTGGGATGACCTCTGCGTCGGATTCGGTCTCGCGGATGATGGCGATGGCCTTGTCGATGTCGAGCAGGATCTTGCCGAGGCCCTTCAGCAGGTGCAGCTTGTCCTTCTTCTTTTGCAGCTGGAAATAGACCCGGCGGCGGACGCAGTCCGTGCGCCATGCCGTCCACTCCTCGAAGATCTCACGCACGCCCAGCACGCGCGGCTGGCCCGCGATGAGGATGTTGAAGTTGCAGCCGAAGCTGTCCTCGAGCGTGGTGGACTTGAAGAGCTTCTGCATGAGCTTCTCCGGGTCAACGCCGCGCTTGAGGTCGATCGCGAGCTTGAGGCCGTTCAGATCCGTCTCGTCGCGCATGTCGGCGATCTCGCGGATCTTGCCGGCCTTGATCAGCTCAGCGACCTTGTCAATGATGATCTCGGTCGCGGTCGTGTAGGGGATCTCATAGATCTCAATGAGATTCCCTTCCCTGACGTAGCGCCAGCGGGCGCGGATGCGGAAGCTGCCGCGGCCGGAATTGTAAATTTGCAGCATCTGCGCCGCGTCGTAGAGGATTTCGCCGCCGGTCGGGAAATCAGGCGCGGGCAGCAGCTCGAGCAGGTCTGCGCCGGGATCTTTGATCAAAGCGATGGCCGTCTGGCAGACCTCGCGCAGATTGAACGAGCAGATGTTCGACGCCATGCCGACCGCGATGCCCATGTTCGGGTTGACGAGCACGTTCGGGAACGTGGTGGGAAGAAGCGTCGGCTCCTGCATGGTGGCGTCATAGTTGTCGACGAAGTCAACGGTGTCGGCGTCGATGTCGCGGAACAGCTCCTGACAGATCGGTTCGAGCTTCGCCTCGGTATACCGGGACGCGGCGCAGGCCATGTCGCGCGAATAGACCTTGCCGAAGTTGCCCTTCGAGTCGACGAATGGGTGCAGCAGCGTCTCGTTGCCGCGGGCGAGGCGCACCATCGTGTCGTAGATGGCGGCATCGCCGTGCGGATTCAGCTTCATCGTCTGGCCGACGATGTTGGCCGACTTCGTGCGCGGCTTGGTGAGAAGGCCCATCTGGTACATCGTGTAGAGCAGCTTCCGGTGGGACGGCTTGAAGCCGTCGATCTCCGGGATCGCGCGCGACACGATGACCGACATCGCATAGGGCATGTAGTTTTCCTCGAGCGTGCGGCAGATCGGCTGCTCCTGCACCTCGGCCCGCAGGCCCATCACATTCGGGTCGTTTTTATGATGAGATTCTTCGTTGTTCTTCTTTTTTGGCATGATGTTTAATCCTTCAAAATAATTGCGCCCCCATTCTTTTCTTTCTCTTTTCGAGAAAGAAAAGAACCGCCGCGCCCAGTGA
>USDP01000130.1 GCA_900553545.1 uncultured Eubacteriales bacterium
GATGCGGTTCATGCCGCGCAGGCTGTCGCTCGTGCGGCCGTCCGTGATGTGATGCTCCTTCGGCTTGCCGCCGATGCCCTCCGCGATGGCGCAGACGAGCGCTTCGCCGTGCTTTCCGCGCAGTGGGATTTCGCGCGCGGAGTGCAGGCAGGGCTTGAGCATTCCGTCCGGGGTGATGCGGATGCGGTCGCAGTCCGCGCAGAAGCGGTGACTGAGCGGCCGGATGAGACCGACCGTGCCCTTCCAGCCCTCCGGACGCCACAGCTCCGCAACGCCGTCCGACGGCACGCGCTGTGCTTTCGGCAGCACTTCCAGTACCCGTTCGGCCGGGATAAAACGTTTTCTGTCCCAGTCTGCGCACTCTCCGATGGGCATAAGCTCGATAAAGCGCACATCGAACGCGCCGTCCCGTGCAAGCTCCGCGAGCGCCGGTATCTCGTCGTCGTTCACCCCGCCCATCAGCACCGCGTTGAGCTTGATGTGCGTAAAACCGGCGTTTCGCGCTGCATCCAGACCGGTAAGCGTGTCGGAGAGCGAGCCGATGCGCGTGATTTTTCGGTATTTTTCGGGGTCGAGCGTGTCAAGGCTGACGTTCAGCCGGTCGAGACCGGCGCTTTTCAGGCGCTCTGCGTACTCGGCCAGCCGTGCCCCGTTCGTCGTCATCGCAAGCTCGCGGATACCCTCGATGGCGCGCAGACGGCGCACCAGCTCGTCGATGCCGCGCCGCACGAGCGGCTCGCCGCCGGTCAGCCGAACCTTGCGCACGCCGAGCGACACCGCCGCGCGGACGATCTCCTCGAGAATGTGTTCGCCCGCCGCGTCCAGCGTCTCGGTCCCGAGCAGGACGTCGCCGGTCGACACGTCGAGATAGTCGCCCGCGGCCTTTGCCGTGCGCGGATTGCCGCTGATCGTCAGCAGCGGCGCGACCAAACCCGGATCGACCGCCGAGAGCGGTGCGTCCTCCGGCGGAAGCTCGTTGCCGCCCAGCTGATAGAGCACGATCTGCGCGCCCGCCGCCGCAAAGCTCGGCAGCAGGGAATAGGACGACATCCAAGCGTCCATCAGCCAGAGACCCGGTTCGCCCGGCCGCTCGCAGTAGTCGAGCACGCCGGAAAGTTCCCGCGTCCCCGTCTTCTCCACCGCCCCGAGCGACTTTTCCTCGAGCGTCGTGATGCCCGCTGCGATGTTCTCCGGGATGGGATTGATCGTCCGGATGTCCTCGCCGATGGACGCGGCCCGCGCCTCCCAGCTTTCGATCAGCCGCAGCAGCCTTTGCGCGACCTCCGGCGTCTTTGCCCGCTGCACCAGTGTCTGTTCCGCGCCGATCAGCTCCAATGTTTCCGAGAACAGCGCCGTGCCGCCCGCGTCGATCAGCCGGTCGACCGCTCTTCCCAGCGCGGGATTCCCGGCCAGACCGCTCGTCGCGTCCGAATCGCCGCACTTCATGCCGATCGTCAGCTTGGAGAGCGGCGCGGCCTCGCGCCGCATTGCCGTCGCCTCGCGCACCAGCTCCCGCGCAAGGCGGATGCCCCGCACGACCGTCCCTTCCAGTCCGCCGCAGCGGTCAACGTTCAGGACTTCCAGCCGCGTTCCGCTTTTCGCGATCTCCGCTGCCAGCGCGTCGGTCTGGAACTCCGGATAGCCGTACCCGTGCGGCATCCCGATCAGCAGGACGTTTGCCACGTTCGGGTTCCGCGCAATGCCGGTCAAAAACCGCGCCAGCCGCTTCCGGTCGCCGCCCGTGCGGCCATATTCGCCCGTTGTGTAAAACGTCGTCACGCCGGGGACGGCGAGGGCGATGCGGTGACAGATGTAATTGACATTCCGCGTCGCGGGTAAAATGAGGACGTGGTTCCGCACGCCGACGGACCCGTCCGGCCGAGAGTAACCCCAGAATTCCATCCGCTCAGCCTCCTTCCGTCCCATTGCAGCGCAGGCTGCCCACGTTGTGGATGTGGACGTGTTCGCCGGGCTGAATGTCCCGGACGGCTCGCCCAATCGGATAGCCGTATTTTATGATCTCGTCGCCCGCCGCGATGGGCCGGATGGCGAATTTGTGCCCAAACGGGATGTCGTCCAGCAGCCGCACTGTGACGGCTTCTCCGTCCGCTTCATATGCCGCCGCTTCGCCGGCCCGCTGCGCCAGTACGCATGTCGCGACGTTGTCGCGCGGATGGATGCGCAGTGCTGTGATCCGCTCCGCCATTGGCATCACCTCACAGCACGCTCGCATAGAGCGCCCGGATGTCCCGTTCACCGTTGACGCGCGGGTTGCGTCCGCGCATCCCGCGGGCCAGCATCGCATCGGCGGTCAGTGTATCGAGATCGGCTTCCGTGATCGCGGGCCGCGCCAGACCGCGCGTGCCAAGCTCCGTCAGCGTCAGCGGCAGGTCGAGCTGCCGCATCAGCGCGCGGAACGCCTCAGCCGCCTGATAGGCCTGTTCATAGATCGTCTTGGCTGGGTCGCGCGACACGCCGAGGATGTGCCCCACCTCTGCCAGTCGCTCCGGCGCGGCAATGGCGTTGAACGCCATGACCGGCGGCGTCAGCAGCGCGCAGGCGACCCCGTGCGGCACGCCGAACCGCCCGCTGAGCGGATGGGCCATCGCGTGTGTCAGCACCAGTCCCACTTGGTCAAAGCCAATGCCCGCAATGGCCGCAGCCAGACACATGCCGCTCCGCGCCTCCAGATCACTTCCGTCCGCATAGGCCCGGCGCAGATATTGCGCGATGAGGCGCATCGCGTGCAGGTTCAGCACGTCGGAGAGTGGATGCGCGTTGCGCGAAAGATACGCCTCCAGCGCATGCGTGAACGCATCGATGCCGGACGAAGCCGTCACCTTCGGCGGCATCGTAAGGCACAGCTCCGGGTCGAGGATCGTGACTGCGGGGCACATCAAATCGTCCGCGACGCCGTCCTTGAAGCCCGTTTCCTCGTCCGTCACGACGAAGCAGCGGTTCACCTCGCTGCCCGTGCCGGACGTCGTCGGGATCAGGATCGTCGGCAGCGACGGATGCGCGACGGGCTTTCCATGGAAGTAATCGAGCGCCCGCCCGCCGTTCGTCATCAGCATGGCGACGCCCGTTGCCGTGTCAAGCGCGCTGCCGCCGCCGAGTCCAAGCACGCCGTCGCAGCCCAGCTCCCGCGCCAGCGCATAGCCGTTATCGACCACCGAATTGCCCGGATTTTCCGTCACGTCGTCGTAGATCGTGTACCGCACGTCCGCGCACCCGTCCAGAATCGATGTGATCTTTTCCACAACGCCGGCGCTGCGCAGCATTTTGTCGGTGCAGAGCAGCAGATTCCTGACGCCGAGCCGCGTCAGCTGCTCCGGCAGGCGCCGCCGCGCCCCGGACCCGAAGCACAGCCTTGTGGGCAGATAAAAGTCAAACGCATTTTGCATTTCAAGACCTCCCAGCACTCGTCCCGCCGCCTCCGCCGGGACGGAGACGGAATTCCGGTTGTGGTCAATCCTATTCGCGCGCGGCGCGCAATATGCCGCTGGGAAAAAATGCCCGGCGGATTCAGGCTTGTGTTTTTCGCGGGAATCTTTTATAATCTTACATAAGAAGGAAGGAGGCCGGAGCATGAACGAGGAACTGACGGTTTTGGTGGCCGACGACGAGCCGGAGCTTTTGCAGGCGGTGTGCCAGCTGATCGACTGGCAGGCGCTGGGGTTCCGGCTGGTGGGCCGGGCGAGCAACGGGCTGGACGCCTTGCAGCTGGTAGAGGAGCTTCAGCCGGATTTTCTGCTGACCGATATTCGGATGCCGTTCATCTCCGGCACGGCGCTCACCCGGCAGGCGAAGGCTGTGCAGCCGCTGCTCCAGGCGGCGTTTTTGAGCGGGTATGACGATTTTGAATACGCAAAGTCCGGCATTGAGGACGGGATCGTCGCCTATCTGCTCAAGCCCATCAGCATGACGGAGCTGACGGCAGAGCTGGAGAAGATCCATAAGAAGATCGTCGCCCGGCTGGCCAGCCTGACAGATCACCGCGGGCCGGGAGAGCGGCAGCTTATGACGGCGTCGCTGCTGCTGGATGAATTCTGCCGCCGGGGCGAGATCGTCGCCCGGCTGGCGCAGAGCGGCGTCGCGATCTCGACCGGCAGCACGATCATCAGCGGGGCAATACGGGCGGAAAATGCAGATCCAGCGGATCTCTTAGCGGTGTCTGAGCGGGTGCTTTCACGGGCATGCGGCTGCTGCGGGTTCTGCGCGGACGAGCGCGTGGTGCTGCTTTTGGCGTCAGAAACAGGCTTCGGGGCGCTCTATGGCGCGCTGGATGAGCTGCGCCAGGCGATCCGCCGGACGTGCGGCGCGGAGGCGCAGATCGGGCTGAGCAAGGAATATGCTTCAGTGGCAGACGGTCACGCGGCGTATCTCGAGGCGATGGAAGCCTTGCAGGCTACGCACAGCGGCGAAGTGCAGGCCGCGGGCGGCTGGGACGACATGGCGGTGCTCTGCGCGCGGACGCTGAAGATCTTGGAAAAGGAATACATGGACGAGACGCTGACACTGCAATCGGTGAGCGAGCGGCTGCACGTCAGCCCGAACTACCTCGGCGCAAACCTGAAAAAGCACGCGGGCGACACGTTTATGAACCTCCTGATCAAAAAGCGGATGGACGTGGCGCGGAATCTGCTGCAAAACGGGACGAGCCGGATCGCGGAGGTTGCGCGGCGGTGCGGCTACAGCGATCAGAGCTATTTCGGCT
>USDP01000131.1 GCA_900553545.1 uncultured Eubacteriales bacterium
TGCCCTCGCGGCCGTCCATGATGTCCCACGCGGCGCTCTCGCCGAGGCCGGAGATGGCCACGAACGGCGGCAGGAGCTTGCCGTCTTCGATGACAAACTTCGTTGCGTGCGATTTGTAGAGGTCGATCGGCGCGAAGTCAAAGCCGCGCAGATAGTATTCATAGCAGACTTCGAGCGTGGTGAACAGATCCTCGTCCTTGGCGCTCGAATCCTCGTCGGCCTTGATCTCCTGAATCTTCTGCTTGACGAGGTCGATGCCGTGGCACATCATCGCCGCGTCGAAGCCGCCTTTTTGGCTCCGCCGGTAGAAATACGCGGCGTAGAAGGCCAGCGGCTCATGCACCTTGAACCACGCGATGCGGAACGCCATCATGACGTAGGCCGTCGCGTGCGCCTTAGGGAAGAGGTATTTGATCTTCTTGCAGCTGCCGATGTACCAGTCCGGCACGCCGGCGGCCTTCATCTCCTCCTCGGCCCCGTCCGGCAGGCCGCGGCCCTTTCGGACGGCCTCCATGATCTTGAACGACCGCTTTTCCGGCATGCCGCATTTGATGAGATAGAGCATGATGTCGTCGCGGCAGCCGATGGCGTCGTTGACGCTGGCGGTCTTGGACAGGATGAGGTCTCGCGCGTTGCCGAGCCAGACGTCCGTGCCGTGTGAGAAGCCGGAGAGGCGGATGAGCGTATCAAACTTCGTCGGCTGCGTCTCGAGGAGCATCCCACGCGTGAAGCTCGTGCCGAACTCCGGGATCGCGCACGTGCCGACCGGGCCGAGGATCGGGTCGTCCTCAAAGCCGAGGATCTTGCTCGAAATAAAGATGGACATGGTATCCTTGTCGTCGAGCGGGATTTTCTGCGCGTCGACGCCGGTCATATCCTCGAGCATGCGGATCATCGTCGGGTCATCGTGGCCCAGCATGTCGAGCTTCAGCAGGTTTTCTTCCATCGAGTGGTATTCAAAATGCGTTGTGATCCACTCGGAATCCTTGTCGTCCGCCGGGTGCTGCACGGGGCAGAAATCCCAGATCTCGTTCTCCTGCGGGATGACGACGAGGCCGCCTGGATGCTGACCGGTGGTGCGCTTGACGTCGACGCAGCCGGCGGCGAGGCGGTTTTCTTCCGCCTTGGAGACGGTTTTTTCGCGCTCGGCGAGATATTTTTTGACGTAGCCATAAGCCGTCTTTTCCGCGACCGTGCCGATCGTGCCTGCGCGGAAGACGTGCGTCTTGCCGAACATTTCCACACAGTAGGCGTGGGCGCGGGCCTGATATTCGCCGGAGAAGTTCAGGTCGATGTCCGGGACCTTGTCGCCGCCGAAGCCGAGGAAGGTCTCGAACGGGATGTTGAAGCCGTCCTTTTCCAGCTGCGCCCCGCACTCCGGGCAGACCGCGTCCGGCAGGTCGGCGCCGCAGGCGCAGTCCTCCGGGACTTCGAACGTCGTATACTTGCACTGCGGGCAGCGATAGTGCGGCGCGAAGGAGTTGACCTCCGTGATGCCGGACATGAACGCCACGATCGACGAGCCGACCGAACCACGCGAGCCGACGAGGTAGCCGTGCTCGAGCGAGTTCTGCACGAGCTTCTGCGCGGACATGTAGATGACGTCATAGTGGCAGGAGATGATGTCGTGCATCTCGGTCTCGACGCGCTTGCGCATGACCTCCGGCGGATTGTCGCCGTAGAGGCGGCGGAATTTGCCGTAGACGAGGTCGTTCAGGTCTTCAACGGAATTTTCAATCTTCGGCGCGAACAGATTGTGCGGCACGGGCCGCAGCGTCTCGCAGCAGTCGGCAATGAAGTTCGGGTTTTTCACGACGACTTCATACGCCTTTTCCTCGCCGAGATAGGAGAATTCCTTCAGCATCTCGTCCGTCGTCTTGAAGTAGATGGGCAGAGACTTGTCCGCATCCTGCATCTGCTTGGTGGCGAGCAGGATGTGGCGGTAGATTTCGTCCTCTGGGTCGAGGAAGTGGACGTCGCCGGTGGCGCAGACGGGCTTGCCCAGCTCTTCGCCGAGCTGGACGATCGTGCGGTTGAAGCCGCGCAGCTCCTCCTCATTTTCCGCCATGCCCTTTTCCAGCATGAAGCGGTTGTTGCAGATGGGCTGGATCTCGAGGAAATCGTAGAACGAGGCGATGCGCTTCAGCTCCGCCCAGCTTTTGTGCGCGACGACGGCCTGAAACAGCTCGCCCGCCTCGCAGGCTGAGCCGATGATCAGGCCCTCGCGCCAGTGCAGCAGCTCCGACTTCGGCATGATCGGCACACGCTTGAAATATTTGATGTTGCCGTAGGAGATGAGGCGGTAGAGGTTGCGCAGGCCGATGGAGTTTTTCGCGAACAGGATGATGTGGCGCGCGCGCCGGTCGAAGATGCGGCCACCGGCCCGCAGCGTCTCCATCTTGGGGTTGATGGCGGCGTAACTGTGGACGTCCTGCTCTTCGAGCATCTTATAGAACCGCGCCAGCAGATAGCCGCAGGTGATCGCGTCGTCCGACGCGCGGTGATGGTTGAAATCGGGGAGGCTCAGCGCATCGGCCACGATGTTCAGCTTGTATTTGCCGAGATCTGGAAGCAGGTTCTGCGCGAGGATCAGCGTATCGACGAACGTCGGCTGGAACGTCAGGCCGAGGCGTTCGCACGCGGCGGCGACGAAGCCGGTGTCAAAGTCGGCATTGTGCGCGCAGAGCGGGCGGCCGCCGACGAACTCCAGAAATTGCGGCAGCGCTTCGGAGATGTCCGGCGCACCGGTGAGCATCGCGTCTGTAATGCCGGTCAGCTCGATGATCTTCGGCTGCAATTTCCGCTTCGGGTCGACGAACATCTGGAACGTGTCGATCACCTCGCCGCGCCGCATGATGGCCGCGCCGATCTCGATGATCGTGTCGTGCTGCGAGCTGAGTCCTGTCGTTTCAAGGTCGAACGCGACAAATTCGTGGTCGAAGTCGAAATCCCGGTCGCCGTGGACGGCGATGCGGTCGTCCACGTCGTTGACATAATATCCTTCACAGCCATAGAGGATCTTGATGTTCTCGTCCGTTCCGGCGACCTTGGCCTTGGACGCGGCCTTCATCGCATCGGGGAAGGACTGCGCGCCGCCGTGGTCGGTGATGGCGATGGCGCGGTGGCCCCAGCTTGCCGCGCGCTTGACGGCCTCGCCGGTCTTGGTCAGGGCGTCCATTGCGGACATGGTCGTGTGCAGATGCAGCTCGACGCGCTTGTCCGGCGCGGCGTCAACGCGCTTCGGCGCGGAGACCTTCAGGATCGAGTTCGGCTGCATGACCATCTCGTTGTCATAGCGGTCGAACGTCATCTTGCCCTGGATCTTCACCCACATTCCGGCCTGTACGCCGTCGAGGATCGGCTTGGCCTTGTCGGCCTCCATGAACTGGTTGATGCGGACGGAGCCGGTGTAGTCCGTGACGTCGAACGACACGACCCATGCCCCGCGCTTCTTCAGCTCGCGGTGGTTCACGGCAAAGACCTTACCCTGCACGACGACGCGGAACATGTCAAGGTTCAGGTCGCTGATTTTGACCACTTCTCCGCCAAACGGACGGCCGAAGATCAGATCGGCGTTGCTGCTGGAAGAATCGGACGGGCCGGACGCGGCCTTCTTTTTCTGCACGGCTGCCGCGGCAACGGCGACAGCAGGCGCATTTTTGATGGCCTCCTGTCGGATGCGTTCCGTCTCGGCGAAGAGCGCTTTGCCCTCCAGCTCCGTCGCAGAGTGGAGCACAAGCGTCTTGCGGACGCCGAACAGCTCCTGCAAAAATGCCTCGCCCTTCGGCAGGTGCGGAGCGAGCGCGGCCTTGCCGTTCGCGGCAAGGTGGACGTGCAGCTCGTCGCCGTCCAGCTCCCACTTCGCCCCGGCGAGGATCGCCGCGGCAGGGGAATAGGCCCGGATGAGCACCTGCGCCAGATCGCGGAACTCCATCTGGGGGAGCAGCGATTCCGGATAGCGCACGGCGATCGCGCATTCACGCAGACCGTAGCGGTGCCGCAGCGCGTCCTCCACCTCGCGGAGCCGCCGCTGCGCAATGTATACGCCGCTTGTACCCGTCAGGCGGATGCTCCGTGCGGCCTGATCGACCTCTGCCGCTGTCACCAACAGCTGCGCCAGCGCCTCTTCCAGCCCCTCAGGAGGGATGTATTCAGGAAATAGTACGGGGAAATAAACTTCCTGCATGAAGTACCTCGTTCTTATGTAAACTGTTTTTGCTTGCCCAAAATAGAAGCTCGCACCTTGTAGGGGCCGATGCCCTCATCGGCTCCCTACAAATTCTATTTGAGAGATTCTAAATGTTATAGCGCGTCAACATTCCGCAGCAGGGCGGGCAGCAGTTCGTCATAGGGCAGCTTTTCGCGCATTTCGCCGTGGACGAAGAGCACACCGCAGTCCTCGCCGCCCGCGATGCCGACATCGGCCTCACGCGCCTCGCCAGGCCCGTTGACGATGCAGCCCATGACCGCGACGGTCAGCGGCTTTTTGCAGTCCTTGAGCGCCTCTTCCACGCGCGACGCCAGACCGATGAGATCGATCCGTGTCCGCCCGCAGGTTGGGCAGGCGACAATGTTCACGCCGTCCTTCCGCAGCCCCGCGGCCTTCAGAATGTCGCGCGCGGCATAGACCTCTTCGACGGGATCTGCCGTCAGCGACACGCGGATCGTATCGCCTGCCTCGGCACGTGCTTCCTCAGAAT
>USDP01000132.1 GCA_900553545.1 uncultured Eubacteriales bacterium
GCTTTTTCCGAAAAATGCAACTGTGGGTTCTGTCATATTTCAGGCAGTATGGGAGGAGATTTTTGTGAACAATGTGCGAGCAGCAGGAAAAGCCCCCCTCTATAAAGTGGGGGGCTTACGGGCAGAGGCCCCTGCCCGCCCCCGCAAATCCCGCTCAGTTGTTTTCGAGTGCCATGACCTTATCAATGCGGCGCTGGTGGCGCTCGGCGTGGGAAAACTCGGTGCCGAGCCAGGTGTCGACGATCTGGAGCGCGAGCATCTCGCCCGTGACGCCAGCGCCAATGGCCATCATGTTGGTGTCGTTATGTTCGCGTGTCAGGCGGGCAGACATCAGGTCGCCGAGCAGCGCGCAGCGGATTCCCTTGATCTTGTTGGCGGTGATGGAGACGCCGATGCCGGTCGTGCAGGTGAGGACGCCCATGTCACATTCGCCGGAGGCAACAGCTTTCGCCGCAGGCGCGGCAAAGTCGGGATAGTCGCAGCTCGACTTGTCGAAGCAGCCAAAATCCTTGACCTCATAGCCCTTTTCCGTCAGATGGGCTTTGATGGTTTCCTTCAGGTCGTATGCGCCGTGGTCGCAGGCAAGAGCGATTTTCATGTTGGATTCTCCTTTGTTGTTATGGTTTTCTGTTACATTATATCCGGTGCGCAGCGGTTTTGCAAGAGGCAGCCGCGCAAAATCTGTCAGAAAATGCCCATGCGGCGAGATCAGAGCTTCGCATACGCCTCGTCGCTGACCGGTTCGCACCACTCGTTTTTGCACTCCGTCCCCGGAACCTCCACGGCGATGTGGCTGAACCAGCTGTCCCGCTTTGCGCCGTGCCAGTGCTTGACATTGGCAGGGATCGTGATGACCGTACCGGGTTGGAGGCTGACGGCGGGCTGCCCCTCCTCCTGATACCAGCCTCGCCGGCCGTGCAGATCAGGAGCTGGCCTCCGCCGGACGCGGTGTGATGGATGTGCCAGTTGTTGCGGCAGCCCGGCTCAAAGGTGACGTTTGCAAGAAAGACGGTCTTCTTCGGATCGGTCAGCGGATTGAGGAAGGACGCGCCGGAAAAATACTGCGCGTAGGCGGTGTTTTCCGCGCCCCTGCCAAAGACGTTTTCCTGTTCAAATGCGGCTTCATTCTGAATTTTCGTGATCCATACTCCTTTCCACTTCAGGCTTTTTCAAATTCCTTTGCCACATCCCCCAGCAGCCGGCGAATGGGCAGATGCTGCGGACAGACCTGTTCACACTTGCCGCACTTCACGCAGTCAGACGCCCTGCGCCCCGGCGCGGTATGCACTTCGTTATAATAGAAATCCGCGTTCCAGCGGTGGTGGAGCTGCTTGGAGTTCATGGTGGCGAAGAGGTCGGGGATGGCGATGTGCTTCGGACAGCCGTCCGTACAGTAGCGGCAGGCCGTACAGGGGATGAGATGCTTGCTGTGGAAGATCTCCTGCACCTGCTCCACGGCGGCAAGCTCGTCCTCGTTCAGCGGCTGGAAATCCTGCATGAACGAGAGGTTGTCCCGCATCTGCGCCATATTGCTCATGCCGGAGAGCACCATCAGGATTCCCTGGAAGCCCGCCGCGAAGCGGATGGCATAGCTGGCAGGGCTGCCGCCGTGCATCCCGTCCAGCACGGCGCGGGCCTCCTCCGGCAGGTCGACAAGTTTGCCGCCCTTGACCGGCTCCATAACGATGACGGGCTTGCCGTGCCGGACGCAGACCTCATAGCATTTGCAGCTCTGCACCGCAGGATCTTCATAGTCGAGGTAGTTGAACTGGATCTGCACGACCTCAATTTCCGGATACTCGCCCAAAATCTGTTCAAGCACCTCGGCCCGGTCGTGGAAGGAAATGCCGAAATGGCGGATCTTGCCTTCCCGTTTCAGCTCCAGCGCCGTTTCATAGGCACGGCAGGCTTTGAAATGATCATAATTCGTCAGTCCCTGCGCGTGCATGAGGTAAAAGTCAAAATACTCGACGCCGCAGGCGTCCAGCTGGCTCTGGAAGAACGGACGGATATCCGCCTCGGTCTTGAAGAAATTCGCCGTCAGCTTGTCCGTCAGGACATAGCGGTCACGGGGATAGCGGCTCGTGAGACATTCGCGCAGCGCAAGCTCGCTTTTGCCTTGCAGATAGCCGTGCGCGGTGTCGAAGTAGTTGAAGCCCGCGCCCAGGAAGGCGTCGACCATTTTCGTCGTCTCCGGGATGTCGACCTCTTCGCCCTGCATCGGCAGGCGCATGAAGCCAAAGCCAAAATTCTTTTTGATGTTCTCCATGCGAATGCTCCTTCTTGTCTGACTTGTCCGTGCGGACATGGTTTGTATTGATTATAGCAGAAACCGCGCAAAAAGGAACCCGCAAATTCCTCCAGCCAAAGGCGGGCTTCGCCGCCCGACAAAGAACGCGCCGCCCACCCGGACGGCGCGTTCAATTTTCAATTTCGATATGTTCCAGACCATGCTCCAGCATCCGGTTGATCAACTCATTCCGGGAATAATTCGCCTCGGCAGCGATCTTGTCGATGGACTCCAACGTATCTTCCCGGATACGGATTGTGATGACGCGGTGTCCATCTTCGCCTTTGCGTTTGATCTTCAATGGTTCATTCGCCATATAATCACCTCAATCTATAATACATTATAGATTGGTCTTGACTGTTAAAATATATTATAATATGATTATAAAAACAGTATCAAAATATGTTACAAAGAGGCAATCACAATGATGAATAACGATTTGAAAATGCGTTCGATGCATTCCTGGAACACTGGACATACGATGCCGTAGAAGATGCGCTGTTTGCGGCGATCCGCGCAGCATTTATGGCTGGGTGGCTGGCCGCCGGCGGCCCAGAATCTCAAAATTTCAAAATTTTTCAGCTCATTCCGAAGGAATGAACGCGGGCGGACAAGGTCGTCCGTTCCTACACGCCCTATCGCGGGATTTCAACTTCCAGCGCCTCGGCAACCTCTCTCGTCTGCTCCGCCTCCCGCGAGGCGAGCAGATAGGTTTTCTCCGCCGTGGATATGAGCAAAAACGGCGGCTCCGTGGGATCAAGGCAGAGGTCAATCCCGCCATACACGCGCGAGAAATAGCGCCCATACGCCAGATGCTCCATCGAAGTTCCGTTTGTGCGCGACAGGCCGTCCGGCAGTTCGTCCAAAAGCGTAACCTCTGTGATCTCCGCGCGTGGGATGCGGGTCTCTTTGGTTCCGTAGGTGCTGATCAGCTCCGTCTCCGTCGCCGTCAGCGTCACTGGCCGCGTGTCGAGTGACGACATCCACGGCCCGATCGCCAGCATCCCGAGCAGACAGAGCGCCGCAAAGCCCATGAAGATGCGTCCCGCGGGCCGCGCGAGATTGACCGTCGTGTTGAGGCCAGTGCGGGCATTGACGATCAGGTGCCGGTCATCCGGGTTATAATAAAATTGGCCGAAGATCCAGCGGTCGTCCTCGTCGACGAGCGCGCCGGTCGCCGCACCCGCAGTCAGCTTCGCCTGAAGCGCACGGAGGCGGAATTCGGTGTACAGCAGATACGTGATGTGCAGCAGGACCACTGCGCCAAACGCGCAGAGGCTGAACACAGAATTCGGCTCCGCCAATGAAAAAATCAGATTCAGCGCCGCCATCATCCACGCGCTCACGAGCCAGAGACGGCCCCAGCGGCGCAGCCGCACCTGACTGAGCACCTTGGCCAGTTCCGCATTTTCGTCGACGCGCTCGCTCTTTTTCCGGTAACAGAAGCGGTAGCAGAGCCAGAACAGGACGACGCAGCCCGCGTCCGTCAGCAGCACGATCCAGTTCTCCGCGCTCCAAAGCAGCGGCAGGAGGCTGACCGCGAACGGCAGTGCAAACAGCCACGGCGAGAGCCATCGGTAGGATGGAATCGCTGCAAGGTCGACCGTCTCAGCGCGCGGCGCAGTCTCTCTGCGCCAGCCGCGCTCGGCCTTCAGGCGCTTGAGCGCCAGATTGCACCGCGCATAGGGCGCATAGGGCAGGACGCAGACGAGCAGCAGCCAGACCGACCAGAGCGTCATGTTCTGCCCAAAGTCCCGCACAAAGATACACGGGATGGCGGCTGCCGCGAGGATGACGCAGAGCGTCCACTCCTGCCGCCGGAAACGGGCAAGATGCGCGGCAATGTCCGGATCGGCCTGAAATTCCGGTGGGATCGTCACGCCGACGGCCAGATTTTTCTTGAATTTTGCGTCGTTGACCAGGACGCCAGACACCAGCGGTGCGATCCACAACACGCTCAGCCATAAAATCAGCCGCATGATCATCTGTCATCACCTCCGCAAAGCTCGGCGCAGAGCGCCAGAATCTCGTCTTTGTGCAGTCCCGCGAGCCGCAGCTCCGACAGACAGAGGCGCAGCCGTTCGCGCTGCTCCGCCGTTGCGCCGGGCTGCCCGTCCGGGCGAATTAGAACGCTCCCGCCGCGCCGGTCGGTGCGCAGATAGCCCTCGGCCTTGAGCTGCTGATAGGCGCGGCTGACGGTCATGGTGTTGACGCCGCTCTCCTCGGCGAGCACGCGCACCGGCGGGAGCTTTTCCCCCGGCGCAAGCCGCC
>USDP01000133.1 GCA_900553545.1 uncultured Eubacteriales bacterium
AGGCCTCGCTTCGCTCAGCCAGCTCCCCTTGATGCAATCAAGGGGAGCCTTTTACTGCTGCAAAAGGGACACGAAAAAGCTCCCTCGGATGAGGGAGCTTTTCGAGCTTTTTGGTTATTCGGTGCGGAGGGCGACGACGGGGTCCTTCTTCGCGGCAAAGCGCGAGGGGATGAGTCCTGCGATGAATGTGAGCAGCATCGAGATCGCGACAAGCAGCACAGCGGCCACCGGCGGGAGCACGGCGCCGAGGCTGGCGATGCCGGTCAGGTGCTGGACGATGGCGTTGATTGGAATAATCAGCAGCAGCGTCAGGCCGATGCCGATCAGGCCGGCGATGAGACCTTCAATGAGCGTTTCGGCATTGAAGACGCGCGAGATGTCGCGCTTGCTCGCGCCGATGGCGCGGAGAATACCGATCTCCTTCGTACGTTCGAGCACGGAGATGTAGGTGATGATGCCGATCATGATGGACGAGACGATGAGCGAGATGGACACGAATGCAATCAGCACATAGGAAATGGCGTTGATGATCGTGGTGATCGAACTCATGAGCAGCGCGACATAGTCGGTATACGTGATCTCCTGTTCGTCGGAGACGGTCTTGTTATAGTCCGCAATGCAGTCGGCGATGGCGTCCTTATCCGCGAAGGTCGCGGCGTAGAGGCTGACCTTCGAAGGAGATGCGAGATCCACATAGCCGAGCGCGGCGAGCACGTCGTCATACGTCGAATCGGAGACGGTCGCGGGCATGTAGTTGTCGTAGAGGTACTGCGTCTGCTCCTCGGTGCGCGGCGTCATGTCGAGCGCAGCGGCGAGCTGGTCGACGGTCATGGACGAGAGCTGGGCGCGGGTGGCCTCGGCATACTGCGCGGCGATCTGCTCACGGACCATGTCCTCGACATAGGAGAAGAGCGTCTCGTCGTCCATCTTTTCAATATAGTTCACGACCTCGTCGCGGCTGACGCCCATCTGGGCGGCGTAGGAGTCGGACATCTGGGCGACGATGCTCTCACGGGTCATGCCCTGCATGGTCTGTTCGGTCATGGCGTCGAGATAGTCGCTTGCGGGCTGGGCCATCATGGCCATATACATGTCAGCCTTTTCCTGCGTGCTGGCCGCGGTGATCACGTCTGCAACGCCGGATTCCATTTCGTCCAGCGTCGGGGCGGCCTCGTCCCCGGTCGGGAACGGGAGTCCTGAGAGGACGTCGGTGGCCGGGTCAGCCAGCTGGGCTTTGACAATGTCACTGTTTGCAGTGGTCTCGATGACGTGCGTGGTCAGGGCGCTGGTATAGCCGATGGAGGCCGTCATCATCGAGGCGACGGCATCCTCATTGACGCGCGCGATGCCGACGATTTTCAGCGTAGTACCGACTTCATCGGCGCCGTAGAGATAGTCCATGCCGGCGTCGGTGGCGGAAAGATCGGTATAGGCTCCGGTGGCTTCGTCGCGGCGATAGGTCTCATAGGGGAGAATGAGCTGGAAGGTGCGGGAGCAGAGATCTTCGTAGGTCCAGCTCTCCTGCGTGGTGTCGACCTGTTCCTGATTCATGGCCGCATTCATCGCGTCCTCCATCTCAGATTCGGTCTTCAGGCCCATGGCGTACATGACAAGGTCGGAAATTTCATTGTTTTTGTCCACAAACAGGACAACCTCATCATAGTTTTCCGGCCAGTGGCCGTAGAGCATATCATATTGCGTTTTGACGAGGTCGCTGATGGACTCGCCGTCCTCGCCAGGGAGCATCTCCTGCCAGACGTCCATGGCGGAATAGTAGCTGCCGAACTGATCAAAATAGGAGGTATAGTCGCCGCCGTACATGCTGCTCATCATGCTTTGCAGGAGCTGCATCACGTCGGCGCGGACGATGTTGCCGTCGGCATCCTTCGTGTAGATGGGAAGGTCGAGATCGTAGGAATACTGGATGGCGGAAAGGTATTCATGGATGGGGCTGTCCGGGTCGTCGAGGTAGGCGCGGAACGATTTGAGATCGTTCGTCTGCGTGTCGGCGGCGTTCAGGCTGTTCATCAGGTCATACATGATCGTCGAGGAATAGACACGGCCATCCTCGTGCTCGGTCTCCTCGCTCTCGGCCTTCGCGCCCATGAGCGATGTGACCATGGAGGACATATCCATGGTTTCGGCCTCGATAGAGATCGGGTAGGACGAGAGCGTATCCTCCTGCACGCGGTCGATGTAGTCCTGAATCCCAGTGGACAGCGACAGGATCAGCGCGATACCGATGATGCCGATGGAGCCGGCGAAAGCCGTGAGAATCGTGCGGCCCTTTTTCGTGAGCAGGTTGTTCAGGCTGAGGCCGAGGGCTGTGAAGAAGGACATGGACGTCTTCTTCTGCGTGAGCGGGACGGGCGCAGATTCGGTCTCCGGCTCGAACGGCGCGGAGTCGGAGATGATCTGCCCGTCGAGCAGGCGGACGGTACGGGAGGCGTAGCGTTCGGCAAGCTCGGGGTTGTGCGTGACCATGATGATGAGCTTTTCATGCGAGATCTCCTTCAGGATGTCCATGATCTGGACGGAGGTCTCGGAGTCGAGCGCGCCGGTCGGCTCGTCGGCCAGCAGGATCTCGGGGTCGTTGACAAGGGCGCGGGCAATGGCCACGCGCTGCATCTGGCCGCCGGACATCTGGTTCGGGCGCTTGTGGAGCTGGTCGCCGAGGCCGACCTTCTCCAGCGCCTCCGCGGCGCGCCTGCGCCGCTCGGCCTTGCTGACGCCGGAGAGCGTCAGCGCCAGCTCGACATTTTGCAGCACGGACTGGTGCGGGATGAGGTTATAGCTCTGGAAGACGAAGCCGATGGAATGGTTGCGGTAGGCGTCCCAGTCGCGGTCGCGGAACTCCTTCGTCGAGCGGCCGGAAATCAGCAGGTCACCGGACGTATACTGGTCGAGGCCGCCGATGATGTTCAATAGTGTGGTTTTGCCGCAGCCGGACGGGCCGAGGACGGCGACGAACTCCCGGTCGCGGAACGAGACGCTCACGCCCCGCAGTGCGGCGACCGTGCTGTCGCCGGCGGAATAGTTTTTGACGATATTTTTCAGCTGCAGCATGTGCGCAGGACCCCTTTGCATGATAGAATCAAAAAAATGATAGCGGACAAATGTGAACAAATCGTGTATTTTCTGGGAAGTTTCCGGGAAAATTAGCCATGGAAAAGTTCCGTTCTCCGACAAACCGCCGCACAGCGGCGGCAGTGTGGAGAAAACTGACAAAATGATGGAGAATGAACAGGAAAAAACGGCTGTTTTTGGCGAAAATCCTAGTGGACAGTGGAAAAGAATTAAGCTATAATCAAACAGAAACCGAAGATAAACAACAAAAACGCGTTTTTGAGGCAGTTACGGCGTGGGCCTCGCCGGTCATGCGCCGGGATATTTGAAGGAGGAAGTTTATTATGTCTGTTAAAGTTGCGATCAATGGTTTTGGCCGTATTGGCCGTCTGGCTTTCCGTCAGATGTTCGGCGCTGAGGGCTACGAAGTTGTCGCCATCAACGACCTGACGTCCGCGAAGATGCTCGCGCACCTGCTGAAGTACGACTCCACGCAGGGCAACTACGTCGCGCAGGGCCATACCGTTGATTTCCATGAGGGCGAAGGCGAAGACAACTACATCGTTGTCGACGGCAAGAAGATCGTCATCTACAAGATGCCGAACGCTGCTGATCTGCCCTGGGGCAAGCTGGGCGTGGACGTTGTCCTCGAGTGCACCGGCTTCTACACCAGCAAGGCCAAGGCTCAGGCTCATATCGATGCAGGCGCCCGCAAGGTCGTCATCTCCGCTCCGGCCGGCAATGATCTGCCCACCATCGTTTACAACGTCAACCACAAGACGCTGACCAAGGAAGACACCATCATCTCCGCTGCTTCCTGCACCACCAACTGCCTCGCTCCGATGGCCAAGGCTCTGAACGACCTGGCTCCCATCCAGTCCGGCATTATGTGCACCATCCACGCCTACACCGGCGATCAGATGCCGCTCGACGGCCCGCAGCGTAAGGGCGACCTCCGCCGCTCCCGTGCCTGCGCAGTCAACATCGTTCCGAACTCCACCGGCGCTGCCAAGGCCATCGGCCTCGTCATCCCCGAGCTGAACGGCAAGCTGATTGGCGCTGCCCAGCGTGTCCCGACCCCGACCGGCTCCACCACCATCCTGAACGCTGTTGTCAAGGGCAAGGTCACTGTCGACGAGGTCAACGCCCAGATGAAGGCCGAGGCCACCGAGTCCTTCGGCTACAACACCGACGAGATCGTCTCCTCTGACGTCATCGGCATGCGCTTCGGCTCCCTGTTCGATGCCACGCAGACCATGGTCGTCAACATGGAGGACGGCAACTCTCAGGTTCAGGTCGTCTCCTGGTACGACAACGAGAACTCCTACACCAGCCAGATGGTCCGCACCATCAAGTACTTCTCCGAGCTGGGCTAATTTCCAAGCA
>USDP01000134.1 GCA_900553545.1 uncultured Eubacteriales bacterium
GGGGGTCTTGATGATGCGGCCCTTGCCGCCGCATCGGCCGTTCTCCGAATAGAGGAAAAAGAATGGGGTGCAAAAGTTGTCTCTCTTTCTCTGAATGTGAAAAGAACCCGGCTTCGCAAAAAGCAATTCACTTATGCATATTCCAAGATCAGATTCAAAACCGCCTCCGCGGCCTGCTCCCGGATGGCCGCGCGGTCACCGGTCAGATGCAGCTCCTGCGAAAAGGAGAAGCCCTCCATGTCGATCCCGATATAGACGAGCCCGATGGGCCGCCCTGTCCCGTCGCCATCCGGCCCGGCGAGTCCTGTCACGCTCACGCCGACGTCGGCCCGCACAGCCTCGCGCGCGCCGCGCGCCATCTCATGCGCCGTCTGGCGCGAAACCGCTGTATAGACGCGCAGCGTGTCCTCGCTGACGCCGAGCAGCCGATGCTTCACGCCGTTTGTATACGAGATAACGCCGCCCATGTATACCTCCGAGCTGCCGGGAACGTCCGTCAGCAGCTTGCCGATCAGCCCGCCCGTGCAGGATTCCGCCGTCGCCAGCGTTCTTCCCTGCGCGCGCAGCTGGCGCAAGACCTCAAACGGCAGATTCTGGTTCATAATACCGGATCGCCACCTTTTCCGTGTTCTCGATCGCCCGCGCGATCAATCCCTCAACGTCCATCTTTGCCTCCTCGGCCTCGACGAGCGCAAGCACCGGCTTCGTTTTCGGGTGCTTCGGCGTAAACACCGTGCAGCAGTCCTCATACGGCAGGATCGACGTCTCCATCGTGCCGATTCTGCGCGCGATGGTCACAATCTCCTCCTTGTCCATGCCGATCAGCGGGCAGAACAGCGGCATATTCAGCACCGCGCCCGTAACCGCCATCGCGTCCATCGTCTGGCTCGCGACCTGACCGAGGTTCTCGCCCGTCACAAGGCACTTCGCCCCGTGGTCGCGCGCGATTCGCTCGGAAATGCGCATCATGAACCGGCGCATGATGATCGTGAAATATTCTTCCTTACAGTTGTCGCGGATGGCCTCCTGAATTTCCGTGAAGCCCACGATGTCCACGGTCATCCGCCCGCAGTATTTCGTCATGATCCGCGCCAACTCCAGCACCTTTTCCTTCGCCTGCTCTGATGTGTACGGATACGAGAAGAAATGAATGCACTCCAGCTCCACACCGCGCTTCGCGATCATATAGCCCGCAACCGGCGAATCGGCATAGAACACCGGCGAATCAATGCCGCCCGAGAGCAGCACCGCAGCCCGTCCGCCCGTCCCGGTCGGCAGTCCGCCCGCACCGGGCACCGACGGCCCATGCACATACGCCGCTGTCTCACGTACCTCAACGTTCACCACATAACTCGGATTGTGCACATCGACCGCCACCTGCGGAAATTCCTCGGCAATTCTGCCGCCGATGTCCTGCGAGATCTGGATGGAATTCAGCGGGAACCGCTTGTCCGACCGCTTCGATTCCACCTTAAAGCTCTTCTGCCCCGCCAGCTCGTCTCCGAGATACTCCACAACCGTCTTGAAGATCGCGTCCAGATCCTTCTCACACGCACGGCAGCGGCACATCTGCGCGATGCCGAAGATCGTGCCGCAGGCTTCCCACGCGCCGTCAAGATCGCACTCGTCGTTTTTCGGCTCAACATAGAGTGTCGACTGCGTGATCGTCACCTTGAAGTCGCCGAACACGGCCATTCTCCGGCGCGTGTTGGCTTTCAGCTTGTCCTCAAATGTTCGGCGGTTCTGTCCTTTCAGGACGATCTCGCCCAATTTCAGCAAAAATAGTTCCTTCATACTGTCTCCTTTATACTCGTTCGCTCCCGAATTGGAACGTTCTGTACTGAATGGCCTCCGCGATATGCTGCGGCTGGATGTCCGCGCTGCCGTCGAGATCGGCGACCGTTCGGGCAACTTTCAGCACGCGGTCATAGCTCCGGGCCGTCATATTCAGCGCGCTGAACGCCTGCTGCATCAGCGCAGTACACGCGCTGTCCAACCGGCAGCACTCCCGCAGCTCTCCCGGCTGCATCAGCGCATTGCACTGCGTTCGGCTGTCCGCAAATCGAGCGTTCTGAATTTTTCGCGCAGCATCGACTCGCTTTTTGATCTCTGCCGACGGCTCGGCAGGGCTTCTCCGGCTCAGCTCTTCAAACTTCACCGCAGGCACCTCTACAATGATATCAATTCTGTCAAGCATCGGCCCGGACACGCGGGACAGATACCGGTCGACCGATGCCTGAGAGCAGGTACACCGTCCGCTTGGGTCGCCGTACCAGCCGCACTTGCAGGGATTCATCGCGCAGACCATCATAAACTCACTCGGATACGTCATGGAACCCTGTACCCGGGAAATGGTCACATGTCCGTCCTCAAGCGGCTGGCGCAGCACCTCGAGCGTATCGCGGTGGAATTCCGGCAGCTCATCGAGGAACAGCACGCCTTTATGTGCCAGCGAGACCTCGCCGGGCCGCGGCGTTGTCCCGCCGCCGGCCAGCGCCGTGGCGGAGGCGGTATGGTGCGGCGCGCGGAACGGCCTCGTCTGCACGAGCGGCCGCTCCGGCGGCAGAAGGCCCATCACAGAGTAGATCTTTGTGACCTCCAACGCCTCTTTCCGCGTCATATCCGGCAGGATGGACGGGATACGCTTCGAGAGCATGCTCTTGCCCGAACCCGGCGGGCCGATCAGCAGGACGTTATGGCCGCCCGCTGCGGCGATCTCCAGCGCGCGCTTCGCGTTCTCCTGCCCCTTCACGTCAGCAAAGTCCGGCAGAAACTGCCGTTCCGCCTCCGGCTCCCAGCGCGGGGCCGGTTCCATCGGCTGCTCGCCCGTGAAATGCGCCGTCAGCTCCCGCACCGACTTCACGCCGTAGACCGTCAGTCCGTCGGCCAGCGTGGCCTCCGCCGCGTTTTCCGCCGGGACGTACAGCTCCTGCACGCCAAGCTCCCGCGCCGCCAGCGCCATCGGCAGCACGCCGCGCACCGGCCGCAGCTTGCCTTCCAAACTCAGCTCACCGAGGAACGCGCACTCCGTCTTCGGCAGACGGACGAGTTCACTCGCCGCGAGGATACCGAGCAGGATCGGCAGATCATAGAGCGTGCCGGATTTTTTCGTGCCCGCGGGGGCCAGATTCAGTGTGATCCGGCTGACCGGGAACCGGAAGCCGCAGTTTTTCACCGCTGCGCGCACGCGCTCCCGTGCCTCTTTGACGGCGGCGTCCGGCAGTCCGACGATCTCAAAGCCCGGCAGCCCGTTCGTAATATAACATTCCACCGAGACCTCATAGCCCCGGATCCCATTCAGCCCCATCGACCGAACCCGGCTGAGCATACGCACGTCCCCTCTCTCGTGTTTTCTGTCTCCTATCATACCGCATTTCTGCGCAAAAGCCAACTGAAATTTCCAAATTCACCAGCTCCCGGCGGCATTTTCCCGGTTTCGATAAGAACGCACCGAATTTTTTCTGAAATATATGAATTTTGATTTACAGAATCAAAAAAATGTGATATAGTGGTTCTGCATGATTATGTAATTACTTTTAGGAGGTAATTTGTTTTGGCTCGTAAATTCAAAACGATGGACGGCAACAATGCCGCGGCTCACGTATCCTATGCGTTTACCGAAGTCGCCGGCATCTACCCCATCACCCCGTCGTCCCCGATGGCCGACTTTGTCGACCAGTGGTCCGCGGCTGGCCTGAAGAACATCTTCGGCACGACTGTCAAGGTCGCGGAGATGCAGTCTGAGGCCGGTGCTTCCGGCACGGTGCACGGCTCCCTCGGCGCCGGCGCTCTGACCACGACGTACACCGCGTCTCAGGGTCTTCTGCTGATGATCCCGAACATGTACAAGATCGCGGCGGAGCAGCTGCCCTGCGTGTTCCACGTCTCGGCCCGTACCGTCTCCACGCACGCGCTGAACATCTTCGGCGACCATTCCGACGTCATGGCCTGTCGCCAGACCGGCTTCGCCATGCTCTGCGAGACGAACCCGCAGGAAGTCATGGATCTGTCCCCCGTCGCGCATCTGGCCGCGATCGAAGGCAAGGTCCCGTTCCTGAACTTCTTCGATGGTTTCCGTACCTCCCACGAGATCCAGAAGGTCGCCGTGTGGGATTACGCCGACCTGAAGGAAATGTGCAACATGGAGGCTGTCGAGGCGTTCCGTGCCCACGCGCTGAATCCGGAGCATCCGGCCATGCGCGGCAGCCACGAGAATGGCGACGTCTTCTTCCAGCACCGTGAAGCCTGCAACCAGTACTACAACGCGCTGCCCGCAGTCGTCGAGAAGTACATGGGCAAGGTCAACGAAAAGCTCGGCACCAACTATCAGCTCTTCAACTACTACGGCGCGCCCGACGCTGACCGCGTCATCATCGCCATGGGTTCCATCTGCGACGTCGCAGAGGAA
>USDP01000135.1 GCA_900553545.1 uncultured Eubacteriales bacterium
CGCCGCCGAACACCGGCTCGCTGCGCGCGGTGATGAGCCGCTCGCCCACGCCGAACAGGTCGATCTGCGCACCCTGATTCAGCAGATCCTGAATGAGATACTCATCCAGTGCGTTCGAGCAGCTGATCTTGCAGCTCTCCCAGCCCGCCTCGTCGAGCATTTTTCGCGTCTTCTTCGTCAGATAGGTCATGTCGCCGGAGTCGAGCCGGACGCCGCACTTCGTCAGCCCTCTCGGTCTCAGCACCTCGTTGAACACACGGATCGCGTTCGGCACGCCGGACTTCAATACATTATAGGTGTCCACCAGCAGCGTGGGGTTGTCCGGGTAAATTTCGCAGTACGCCTTGAACGCCTCGTATTCGCTGTCGAACATCTGCACCCACGAATGGGCCATCGTGCCGCCTGCCGGCACGCCGTACAGCTCGTCCGTCAGCGTGCAGGCCGTGCCCTTGCAGCCGCCGATGTACGCCGCGCGCGCACCGAGCACCGCGGCATCGCTGCCCTGCGCCCGTCTCGAGCCAAATTCAAGAACGGTGCGGCCCTGCGCCGCGCGGGTCACGCGGTTGGCTTTCGTGGCAATCAGGCTCTGATGGTTCAGCGTCAAAAGCAAAAACGTCTCGATGATCTGCGCCTCGATGGCCGGGGCGCGGACCGTCATGATCGGCTCGTTCGGGAAGATGGGCGTCCCCTCCGGGACGGCCCAGATGTCGCCGGTGAATCTGTAATTCCGCAGCGATTCGAGGAACCCCTCGCTGAACATCTTCCGCCCGCGCAGATACGCGATGTCGTCCTCGTCAAAATGGAGCTGCTGGATGTAGCGGATGGCCTGCTCCAGACCGGCCGCAATGGCAAAGCCGCCGCCGTCCGGCACCGACCGGAAGAAGATGTCGAAATACGTGATGCGGTTCTGCATCCCACACGCGTAATAGCCGTTGGTCATGGTCAGCTCGTAGTAGTCGCAGAGCATCGTCAGGTTCATCTGTTTTTCAGGATTCATATTCCCACCTCATTGCAGTCCGCCCCGGCGCACTGTACTTTGAACGTATTGTATCAGGAAATCCCGGAAAACACAAGTCTAATCCACCAATTCCGACGCACGAACGAACTTGCTTCTCCGTTCCTCGCGCAGCGCATGGTGCTCCTGCAAATACGCCGCGAAGGCCAGCATCGGCGCGGCCTCGCCAGACACCAGCTCCAGCTCCACCTCGCAGAACGGCCGCCGCCGCGCCGCGCCGAGCAGCATCCCGTCGTCCAGACAGAGCGCGCAGCGCATACCATCCAGCGTCAGCTCCGCCGTCCGCCGCAGAAACTCCACGCCGCACGTGCGCGAAACGCCTCTGGTCGCCAGCTCCGCCAGTTCCCCCGGCGCGCCGAGACGCACCAGCTCTCGCACGGCTTCATGCAGGCTCTCCTTGCGCGACTCCCATTCGCCGCGCGCATAGCCGTCGCCCGGTGTTTTTATGGTATAGACGGCCTCGCCGTTTTCCGTTCTCCGCCGCAGCGTCCATTTCCGCGCGGCGATCGCCCGATCCGGCGTGTCCAGATATTCCGTCACCATCCGGATCTCCTGCCATGCGCCCGTCCGCGCCGCTTCCACGCGCGCATCCGCGCCCACAGCCTCCAATGCCGCCGCATCCGGTGCGGCCAGCTTGATCTCGATCTCTTTTCCCATACGCTCGCCTCCTTTGCGGATATTTTACGCCCTTATTTCCATCTGCGCAAGAAAAACCTGAATCTCCCATTTCCCATGACATTTCCCGACCGATTCTTTTGTCGCCTTCTGGTAGACTAATACCAGCTCAAGGGGTGCTCTGAATCGATCATCAACCATTGATTCAGGACTTTCCCTCACCAAAAGGAGGTCGCCCATGCTTTTGAAGTCTCTCCGCCGCGCGGCGCTTCCGCGCCGTCTTTCCTCGCGCAGATGGTTCCGGCCTCTGCTGCGCTGTCTCGCGGCGGCGCTGACCGGGGCCGCGCTGTCCGGCGCGGCGGTGATGGAGCTGCCGGTGCCGCTGCTCCCGGCCTACCTCTGCGCGCTGACATTCGGGCCGGAGGCGGTCGCGGCCTATCTCGGCGCGGCGGCGGGCTATCTGCTGCTCTGGGAGACGGCAGACGTTCTGGAACCGCTGGCTGCGGGCCTTCTGATCCTGTCAGGTCTCGGCCTGTTCCGCGATCTGCTGCCGGATGAGCAGCGCTGGTTCCGCAGTGCGGCGGGCAGCGCGCTCTATGCGCTTGTCTCGCTGATCTTCCTGCTGCAAGGGCCGATGCAGCCGTTTGAGATCACATTTTTCTTTCTGAAGCTGGCCGTCCTCGCCGCGTTCACCGCGGCCTTTACCGGCCCGCGTCGCCGCGGCGCGTTGACGCTCGCGTGGATCGCCGGATGCGCCAAGCTGGTTTTCCCCGGAGATCTTTCCCTTGGGGCTGTTCTCGCGGCGGCAGCGGTCTGCCGTGCGCTGGACGGAACGAATTATCTGCTTACCGCGGCGGCCTGCGGCCTGACGCTCGACGTCTGCCGGGAGCCGCTCCTCAGCGCGACCTTCCTCTATACGGCCTCTGCCCTCGCGGCGCACGCCGCCCCGCTGCGCACCCGCATCGGACGGGCATTGCTGTTTGCCTGCACCTGCGCCGTCGGCGTGCTGGTGGGCGGCGCACAGGAGCCTGGGCTGTTCCTCACGGCCCTCGCCGGGAGCCTGCTGTCCTGCTTCCTGCCAAAAGAAACAACGCCGGAACCGGCGGAGCACAGCGCATCGCCCTCCGCCGCCAGCGCCGTGCTCGACGAGCTGGCCCAGCTGCTCAGCCGCCCCCTGCCTTCCCCATCCCTGCCGGATGGTGACACGCCGGACAGCCGCGCCGCGCGCCAGCACGCAGCCCGTCTTTCCGAGACACGTGCCATCGCCGCCGATCAATACCGCGCGCTGGCCCGGCTGCTGCGCGCCGAACCGGAGGATGTCCCCGCGCTCGACTTCCGCCCGGAGCTTCACACCCGGACGCGCGGCTGGGTACGCGGCGCAGACGGCGACCGCGTCACGAGCTTCCGCCACGGTGAATGGTTTTATCTGCTGCTCTGTGACGGCATGGGCACCGGCCCGGAGGCCGCCCGCGAGGCAGAGACCGCCGGCGGCCTGCTCCGCCGGATGATCGAAGGCGGCTTCGACGCGCAGGACGCCCTGCAAACGCTCAACGCGCTCTACATTCTGCGCGGCGACGGCGGCTTCTCCACGGTCGACCTCGCGCAGCTCAGTCTGGTCACGGGCGAGGGCTTCCTGCAAAAATGGGGCGCGGCTCCATCCTATCTGCGCAGCCGCCTCGGCGTAGAAAAAATTGGAACAGCCTCGCCGCCGCCCGGACTCGGTGTGGGAGAGGCACACCGGGCCGAGTGCGTGAGGCTGTCCATGCGGCGGGGAGAAACGTTGGTTCTGGTCAGCGACGGGGTTTCAGAGCAGACGGCGCTCCGTGCGCTGCGTTCTGATGGCTCGCCGGAGGCGATCGCCGCGAGGATCGTCAGTCGCAGCGACGCAGAAGAGCCGGACGATCGGAGCGCCGCGGTTCTTCGTCTGCGTCCCGTCCCGTCACAGCGCAAGCATATCACATCTGCCGCGCGAATTTTGTCGAATCTTGTCCGCGTCCGCAATATTTAGGAATGATTTTTCCGCCCCAGCGCAATATCCCGTGTTTCCCTTCCATTCGGCCAAATTCCCGCCGCACCAACGCCCTATCCCCTCTTTCACCGCCTTCCGCCGGTTTTTCCCTGACACCTTCTCGCAGGTTTTCGACATTCTGTGCTCTTCCCTCACCGCCTTTCCCTATCGCCCAGTGCCCTTCCTTTGCCGGTATTCACTGCCATATTGACACATTGCACAAGTTCCACACGAAGATCGTGTGGAACTTGTTGCATGTTTGCTTCTTTACATTACCACATCAGTATGGTAAAGTATTACCACGATAACAAAACAGAGCGGCGACGCAGCCGCCCGGCAAAATGGAGGAACAAACAATGAAAAAATGGATCGCAATGCTGCTTGCAGCGCTGATGGTGTTCTCGATGGCCGCATGTGCCGCCAAGAACGAACCCGCCGCAGACCAGGCCAATGACCAGACCGCCGCCGACACCCAGACGTCCGAACCTGCGGAAGACACCGCCTCCGGCGAAGACGCCGCTCCCGCCGCAGACCAGACCGCCGCTGACAGCGACATGGCCTACGTCCAGAGCAAGGGCACGCTGGTCGTCGGCATCACCGACTTCGCCCCGATGGACTATCAGAATGAGAGCGGCGAATGGATCGGCTTTGACGCCGACATGGCGAAGGCGTTCGCCGAGAGCCTCGGCGTGAGCGTTGAGTTCGTCGAGA
>USDP01000136.1 GCA_900553545.1 uncultured Eubacteriales bacterium
CGAGCGCGACGCCGGGAAGGGCGTCCTGCTCGTGTCGCTGGAGCTGGACGAGGTCATGAACCTGTCCGACCGCATCCTCGTCATGTACGAGGGCAAGATCGTCGGCGAGTTCGACCCGAAGGCCGTCACCGTGGAAGAGCTTGGCCTCTACATGGCAGGCGCGAAGAGAGATGAGGTGGGCAAATGAAGAAAAATCCCCTGAAGTCGAACGCCGTGCAGTCTCTGATCGCGTCGCTGGTCTGCATTCTGCTCGGCCTGTTCATCGGCTATCTCGCGCTGCTGATCATCAACCCGGCGGGCGCGGGCAAGGCCATTGGCGATATCGTCAAAAACTTCCTGACCTATAACAAGCCCGCCTCGCAGCTGAAGTACTTCGGCAATACGCTGGTCAAGACCGCGCCGCTGCTGATGTGCGCGCTGTCGGTGCTGTTCGCCTATAAGGTCGGCCTGTTCAACATCGGCGCGGCGGGGCAGTATGTCGCGGGCTCCTGCGCGTGCCTCTATGCGGCGCTCGCATGGGGCTGGGGCTGGCTGCCGTGCATGCTGCTGGCGATCGTCTCCGGCGCAGTGTTCGGCTGCGTCGTGGGCCTGCTGAAATCCTACTGCAACGTCAACGAGGTCATCTCCGGCATCATGCTCAACTGGATCGGCCTCTACACCACGAACATGATCCTGACGAACGTCAAGGAGGACACCAGCCCCTATACCCTCCAGATGAAGAGCTTCGGCAAGCAGGCCATCCTGCCCTCGCTGGGCTTTGACAAGCTGCTGGGCGACAACAAATACATCACGATGGCCATCCCGCTCTCCGTCCTGCTTGCCATCGTGGTCTGGATCGTGATGGAAAAGACGATGTTCGGCTACGAGCTGAAGGCCACAGGCTTCAACAAAAACGCCGCGAAATACTGCGGCATGCAGGAAAAGCGCAACACGATCCTCACGCTCGTCATCGCAGGTGCGCTGGCCGGCCTCGGCGGCTCGCTCCTCTATCAGACGGGCTATGAGCAGTGGCAGTGTACGGCAAGCTCCGTTCCGGCCATGGGCTTCAACGGCATCGCGGCGACGTTCCTCGGCGGCCTGAACCCGATCGGGACGATTTTCGCCTCCTTCTTCATCCAACACATCACGGCCGGCGGCGCGTATGTCGACAAGTCGATCTACTGCTCGCAGGTGTCCGACCTGATCTCCTCGCTGATCATCTATCTCTGCGCGTTCGTCCTGTTCCTGAAGACGGCGATGAACCGCTGGATCTTCCTGCATGAGGAACGCAAGGCCAAAAAAGCGGCCAAAACGGAGAAAGGAGGCGAGGCGTAATGGTTCTGCTGCTGCAATATACGCTGATCTTCTCGTCCGTCCTGATTCTCGTGGCGCTCGGCGGCTGCTTTGCGGAGCATTCCGGCGTCATCAACCTCGGCCTCGAGGGTATCATGGTGCTCGGTGCGCTGGGCGGCGCACTCGTCATGCGCTATTTCGGTGATTCGGTCTCCGGCGCAGCGCTCGTGCTGCTCGTGCTGCTCGGCTCCGTCCTGTTCGGCGTCGTGTATTCGACGCTGCTCGGCGTCGCCAGCATCAACTTCAAGGCCGACCAGACCCTCGTCGGCACCGCGATGAACCTGCTCGGCACCGCCGGGGCGACTGTCATCGTCAAGGCCATCAACACCGCGGCAAACCCCGACGACGTCTCCTCCGCCATCCAGTATGCCACGCCGAAAACGGCGTTCATCGTCAACATCGGCAAATTCGAGTTCAACTGGTTCATGCTCATCGCGTTTATCGCCATCATTTTTGCGTGGGTCACGCTCTATAAGACGCGCTTTGGCCTGCGGCTGATGGCCTGCGGCGAACATCCGCAGGCGGCGGACTCCGTCGGCATCAACGTCTATAAGATGCGCTGGGCGGGCGTGCTCATTTCCGGCATGCTCGGCGGCCTCGGCGGCATCTGCTACATCCTCGCGGGCGTGTCCGAGTGGCGGTTTGAAAACGGCGTCGCGGGCTTCGGCTTCCTGGCGCTCGCCGTCATGATCTTCGGCCAGTGGAAGCCGTGGCGCATTGCGCTGGCGGCGCTGCTGTTCGGCCTGTTCCGCGCGCTGTCGAACGTCTATGTCGGCTTCGACTTCCTCAAGGTGCTGAACATCCCCGGCCCGGTCTACAACATGATGCCGTACATCATCTCGCTGATCGTGCTGGCCTTCACGTCGAAGCGCTCCCGTGCGCCGAAGGCCGAGGGCATCCCCTACGACAAGGGGCAACGATAATCACAGCCCATGGGAAAGGCCCCGCCTTTCCCATGGCCCCTTTTCCCGGAAGTTCTGCCACAGCACCAAGCCTCCCCTTACGAAGGGGAGCCTTTAGAGCAGTGCTTCATTGCCCATTTCTCTATCCGAGAACCACCTGAAAGGAGTTCTTTTCCATGCGAATGGTAGATTTGATCGAAAAAAAGCGCGACGGTCTCGCCCTGACGGACGAGGAGATCCGCTTCGTCATTGACGGCTTCACGGACGGCTCGATCCCGGACTATCAGATGTCCGCGTTTGCGATGGCCGTGTTCTTCAAGGGCATGACCGACCACGAGACCGCCGTGCTGACCGACGCGATGATGCGCTCCGGCGACACCATCGACCTCTCCCGCTTCGGCGACAAATCCGTCGACAAACACTCGACCGGCGGCGTCGGCGACAAGACGACGCTCATCCTCGCGCCCATCGTCTCCTGCCTCGGCGGAAAGATGGCAAAGATGTCTGGCCGCGGTCTTGGCCACACGGGCGGCACCGTCGACAAGCTGGAGTCCATCCCCGGTTACAAAACGACCCTGACCGTCGACGAATTCCTGCATCAGGTCGAGCAGGTCGGCGTGGCCGTCATCGGCCAGAGCGGCAACCTCACGCCCGCCGACAAAAAGCTCTACGCCCTGCGCGACGTGACCGCGACAGTTGATTCGCTGCCGCTTATCACGTCGTCCATCATGTCCAAAAAGCTCGCCGCCGGGTCACATTCGATCGTGCTCGATGTCAAGGTCGGCTCCGGCGCGTTCATGAAGACGCTGGACGCCGGGCGTGAGCTGGCCGAGCACATGGTGACGATCGGCAAGGCCTGTGGCCGGAATGTGACCGCCGTTCTGACGAATATGGACGTTCCGCTCGGGCACCGGATCGGCAACGCGCTGGAAGTGGAAGAAGCGGTCGAGATCCTGCGCGGCGAGGGCTGCCCCGATTTGCAGGAGGTCTGCACCGTGCTCGCGTCCAACATGCTCATGCTCTGCAACGGCTGGGACGAGGAGACCGCGCGCGCGCAGGTCAAGAAAGCCATTGCCTCCGGCCGTGCATTCGAGCAGATGAAGCGCTGGGTCGCGGCGCAGGGCGGCGATCCCGCCGTCCTCGACGACACTTCGAAGCTCCCGCAGGCCGCAATCCAGCATGAAATTCTCGCGCCGTGCGGCGGCTATCTTTCCCACATGGACGCGCAGAAAATTGGCGAAGCGTCCGCCCTGCTCGGCGCAGGCCGCCAGACGAAGGAGGACGTGATCGACTTCGCGGCGGGTGTCGTCCTGAAAAAGAAGACCGGCGAGCGCGTGGAGGCGGGCGAAGTCCTCGCCGTGCTGCATGCGAACCGGGCCGAGTCCGTCCCGGCGGCGGAGGCGGCCTTCCTTGGCGCGCTGCAATGGTCGGATACCGCACCGGAGAAGCAGCCGCTCATCCTCGGCATTGTCAGATAAAAAGGAGAAGCACGGGATATGGCAGATGTGATCGTAATTGGAATCGCGGGCGGAACCGGCAGCGGCAAGACGACGCTGGTCAAGGCACTCATCAACCGGTTTGGGGACGACATCAGCGTCCTCAGCCACGACAACTACTATAAGCGGCACGACGACCTGACGTATGAGGAGCGCACAAAGCTCAACTATGACCACCCGGACGCATTCGATACCGACCTCATGATCGGCCACCTCCGGGCGCTGAAGGCCGGCCGCGCCATCGACTGCCCGACGTATGACTATACGGTCCACAACCGGTCGAGCGAGGTACTGCACGTCGAGGCGCGGAAGGTCATCGTCGTCGAGGGCATTTTGATCTTTGCGAGCCGTGCGCTCTGCGACGAGATGGACATCCGCATCTTCGTCGACGCCGACGCCGATGTGCGTCTCCGCCGCCGCATCCGGCGCGACGTGAAAAAGCGCGGCCGCACGATCGACTCGGTCATCGAACAGTATATGACCACGGTCAAGCCCATGCACGAGCAGTTCGTCGAGCCGAGCAAGCGCAGCGCCAACCTCATCGTCCCCGAGGGCGGCAAAAACCTCATCGCGCTCGAAATGATCATCAA
>USDP01000137.1 GCA_900553545.1 uncultured Eubacteriales bacterium
ATGGTTTCGCAGAAGTCTGCGGCGAAATCGTAGTACGGTAAGGACGGACAGAGTCGTCCGCCCCTACAAGGAGAAGATTTCAGTGCCGGGTCAGAGCGGCGAGAAGCTCCAGTACGCCGTAGAGGATTGGCTGGTGGAGCAGGTAGATGAACAGGGACTGGCGGCCGCACCAGCAGAAAAAGCGGAGGAGGAAAAAATTCTGTGCGCCTCCGGGCAGGAGCGTGCGTTTTTCGGCATAGACGGTGCGCCCGAGGACGACGCCGAGGAGAAACCAGCCAAGCTGCGGAAAGATCGGAAAATAGTCCGACGAGAAGAAATGATCTGTCACCAGCCCGAACGGGAACAGGAACGGCGCGGAGACGCGCAGGCCCGTGATGGCATAGCCGATGAGGATGATGCAGAGGGCGAGCGCGGCGAGCGGCGCAGTGGGCAGCTTGCGGAAGAGGGGATAGATCATCATGCAGATGCCGAGCAGATGCAGCACACCGAACCAGACGATGACCGTCCGGTCGGACAGGCCGAGTCCGTACATCCCCGCGGTGACGAGCGAGATGAGCAGGCCTGCGCCGAAGACGATCAGGCCGCGGCGAAAGCTCCGCGAGCCGAGCGTCGCGCAGCAGCCGGACAGGACGACGAAGAAGATGCCGCCGTATTGCTGGATGAACTGGAACCACGCGGGGAGCGTAAAGTCCAGGCCGATGAAAAATTGCAGGTCGAACAGGAAATGGACGACGATGACGCAGAGGATACAGAGGCCGCGGAGCGCATCCAGTTCCCAGATCCGTTGGTTTTGCATAGTGTTCTCCTGAAATAGCGAGTGTCAGCAGACCGAGGGCCTTAATCCCCTCAGACTGCGCTTTGTGCAGACAGCTCCCCTTGATGCAATCAAGGGGAGCCTTTATAAATGTTTAATTGGTTTCGTGGGACTGGCGCTCGGCCTCTTCCTCTTCGAGGACGCGGTAGGCCACCTTGCCGACGAGGGTCTTCGGCAGCTCGGCACGGAACTCGATGTCATACGGCATGGCGTATTTCGCAATATGGCCCTTGCAGTATTCCAGGATCTCCTGCTTGACCTCGTCCGACGGCTCATAGCCCGGGCGGAGGACGACGAACGCCTTGACCTTCTGGATCTTATAGGGGTCCTTGACGCCGATGACGCAGGAGAGGAGCACCTTCTCGTGGCCGTCGATGACGTTTTCCAGCTGGCCGGGGTAGACATTGTAGCCGGAGGTGATGATCATGCGCTTGATGCGCTGCGAGAAGTAGACGAAGCCGTCCTCGTCCATCTTGCCGAGGTCGCCGGTATGGAGCCAGACGCGGCCGTCGTCGTGGCGGCGGAGCGTATGCTCCGTTTCCTCGGGGTTGTCCACGTAACGGAGCATGACCGACGGGCCGGAGATGCAGATCTCGCCCTCGACGTTCGGGTCGATCTCGTCGGTGGTGCCGGGCTTGACGATCTTGTAATAGGTGTCGGGGAAGGGGACGCCGATGGAGCCGACGCGGTTATAGTCCTTCGGCGTCAGGCAGCTGGCCGTGACGCACTCGGTCAGGCCGTAGCCCTGCCGGATCTGGACGGAGGCATTGTGCGATTTCAAGAAGGCGTCGACCTTTTTCTTCAGCTCGATGGACAGGCTGTCGCCGCCGCAGAACACGCCCTTGAGGCAGGAGAGATCGGCGCTTTCGAGCTTGTCCGCGCGAAGCAGCGCCTCGAACAGCGTCGGCACGCCGGGAATGATATTCGGCTGCTTTTTGATGAGCAGCTCGGCATAGGTGTTGACGTTGAACTTCGGCACGAGGATGCAGCATGCACCGCCGATGAGCGCCGTATGGATGCCGATGCCGAGGCCGAAGCCGTGGAAGACCGGCATGACGGAGAGCATCTTCATGCCATTGATCGGCGCGAAGCCGGAGGCCGCGATGGTCTGAAGGCCGAGGGCGTTGAAGTTCATATTGGAGAGCAGAATGCCCTTGGTGGTGCCGGTCGTGCCGCCGGAATAGAGGATGGATGCGCCGTCATTGGCATTGCCCAGATCCTTCGGCAGCGGGAGATTGCGCTTTTTGCCCATGCGCATGAATTCGCTCCACCACAGATAATTGCCTTTTTTCGGGGGCTTCGGGTATTTGCGGCCGGCGGTCAGCGCGTAGCCGACGGCGAGGTGCGGCAGCAGCTCGTCCTCGATCTTCGCGACGAGCAGCGTCGTGTTCTGGTTCTCGAGTTCCGGCAGGATGCCCGCGACCTTGGTATAGAATTGGTCGAGCGTCAGGACGGCCTTGGAGTGCGAGAAGTTGAGATAGAATTTGATCTCGCCCGCGGCGGAGAGGGGATGGATCATATTGCTGACCGCGCCGATGCGGTTGAGCGCGTAGAACGAGCAGACCGCCTGCGGGCAGTTTGGCATACAGATGGTGACGCGGTCGCCCTTGTGGATGCCGAGCGCGAGGAACGCGCGGGCCACGTTGTCGATCTTCTGCATGAACTGCGCGAACGTTGTTTTTTTGCCCATGAACTCATAGGCGTCGTTTTTCGGGAACTGATCGGCTGCGGCCTTGACCATCTCGTAGATGGTCTTCGACGGATAGTCGAGGTGGTGCGGCGTGTCGCCGTAGTATTTCAGCCACGGGGCTGAAGAAGAGATGCCCATATTGCTTTCATCCTTTCAAAATTCACACACACTTTGTGCCGGGAAAACTGGCGGAAACAACTTCCATCGCCCAAAAGGCGGATCTGAAAACCGTCAAACGGTTTTCAGGTGCACCTTCCTACACACACCGGGCGATACTTGTGTTCATTATACGGCAAAGGCTGTCAAAAGGCAACTTATTTATTGAGAAGGCGTGCGATGGCCGTCCGCCCGACGCGCATTGCGCCCTTCGGACAGAATTCCTGACAGCAGAAGCAGTGGATGCAGGCTCTGCGGTCGATGGACGGCCTGCCGCTTTGCATTGTGATGGCGTGCGCGGGACAGATCTGTGCGCATTTCCGGCAGCCGACGCAGTCGGCGCGGTGCAGCTTCGGATAAGGGCGGAGAATGGCGGCGATGGCGCCGTTGACGAGCTTGCCGAGCGCGCCGCCGCCCGCGAAGGCCGTGTCGTGCCGCATGGACGGCACGACGAAATCCGGGACGAGATGGGCGGAAAGGTCGCCGGAGACGGACAGTTGATCGACTGCATCCGGGATCAGGCCCCGCCGCCGCGCGGCGGCGAGCGTCGGGACGTCCTGTGCAGTGAGGCCAAGAAGGCTGGCCGCCGCAAGGTCGAGCTTGTGCGCGCTTTCGGCGGCGAGGATCGCGCCGACCTTGCGCGGATGGCCCTGCGTCGGGCCTTCCATGGCAAACACGGCGTCGCAGAGGACAAGGCGCGGCTTGAAATATTCGCAGAGGTCGACCAGCATGTCCGCAAAATCTTCGGTTTTCGGGTATTTGCAGTGGTATTCCGGCTTCATCGTGCCGGGGATGACGCCGAAGAAGTTTTTGCAGGCGTTCGTCATCGCGAGCATGCCGTGCGTTTTCAGCTTGCAGAAGTCAATGATCGTGTCCGCGTCGTCGAGCCAGCGGGTGTAGGTGAACGTCCTGGCCTGCACGGCCTCCGGGGCGTGCGCCTCGGTCTGCGCGGTGTCGAGATTGAGCGCGGCCCCGGCCTGTTCGCACTGCCGCAGGCCGCAGACGTCGTAGACGCGGTTCAGGTGCGCGGCGGTGAAGAGTCCGCCGGGGCTGTCGCCCAGCACGACGGATGCGCCGCGCTCTTGTAAAAGTTCTGTCAGGGCGGTGAGCAGCGCGGGATGGACGGTCGCGGCGGCGTCCGGCCGCATTGCGGAAATGAGGTTGACCTTGACTGCGATCTTCATGCCGGGCCGCACCCAGTCGAGTCCACCGAGCGGAGCCAGGGCGGCGGAGAGCGCTGCGCGGGCTTCCCCCATGTCATAGCTCCCGCAGGGGACGATGGAAACATCAAAAGACATCAATATCCCTCAAATTCATCGGAAATTTGATTATAAGATAGCGAATCAGGGGAGAAAAGTCAAGCACAGGGGCGGAAGGAGAGATTCGTTTACATGATTTCGAATCTCTCCCTGATACACAGAAAGAAGCGCATATCCCATTCGGGATATGCGCTTCTTCTGGCGCGGAAGGAGAGATTCGGCTGCATTTTGCTTTGCAAAAATAATTGTAGCGGCCAGTTTTTGAACTGGCCGCAGTCACAGTCCACCGGACTGTGACGACATGATTTCGAATCTCTCCCTGATACACAGAAAAAAGCGCATATCCCATTCGGGATATGCGCTTCTTCTGGCGCGGAAGGAGAGATTCG
>USDP01000138.1 GCA_900553545.1 uncultured Eubacteriales bacterium
AGGCGGTTTTGGAGCGTGTTGAAAGGTACAAAAAACACAAAAAATCTCCCCGCGAAAGCCGTGCGGACCCAATTATAACCTGCACGAAACGGCAGGTGGGTCGCCTCTCATCTGATTCACTGCTTCCAACGTCCACGCAAAGTCGTTGCTTTGGGCGGGAGGCCTGCAATCGGCAGATGAAGTACAGCGTCCCTGAGTTATAATGTGGGTTTAAGTGGATCCGTCACGCACCCCGCAGGGAGACTTGTTGACAAATTTGTGTTACGATTCTTCTTCCTCGTCCTCGTAGATGAGATCCATCAGCGCCTGATAGACGTTTTCGAGCTCTTCATCGTCGTCGATGGTGACGAGGATGTCCTCGCCGTTTTCCTCGACCGATTTCAGAATGCTGACCTCCAGCTCTTCGGCTTCGTCCGTACCGGCGGGGACGAGCGCGAGATAGCGGCTGCCCTCGTATTCGAGTTCCGCGAGCACTTCCAGCTCATATTCCTTGCCGTCTTCGTCGGTGATGGAGATGAAGTCGTCTCCGAATTCCTGACTCATGTGATTCCCTCCGTTTGTTTATGCTCCTATTTTACTCGCTGCCGGATGCAAAATCAAGAGGAAATTATGCGATAACGAAATCAGGTGCAAAAATCCTCCAGCGCGCGGGTGAGCGCTGCGGCGTCTTCAAGCGGAAGGCCGCGGGCGAGCAGCGCCCGGTCGACTGCGGAGAGACCGTCCATGGAGGCGCCGGTCTCGTGCCAGAGACCGGCGGCGTAGTCGTAATATTGAATCCGACCGCTCCGCGTCCGCAGCAGAAAGCCCGGCGTAAGCAGGAGCAGCGCACAAAACAGGGAAATGATGCGTTTTTTCATGATGACCAAACTCCTTTTTGCTAGTGTGGCGGAAAGAAGGGCATGATATTCACAAAATGTTTCCAAACTCATTGACACGTGTGATATAATGTATAATCGAATCAGAGACCTTGGCCGTAATAGTCTATGGAGGAACGGTATGGCAAATGAGAACAAATCCGCCCAGCGCGGTGCTGATAAACCCAAGCGAAACGGATGGCGCGTCTTTGGACGCGTGATCGGGACGATCGTGCTCGTCGGCGTGCTGACGGTGCTGGTGTTCGCATGCCTGTTTGCGCTGTATGTCAAAAATGACCTCGCGGCGCAGAACGATTTTTCGCTCGAGGGCTTCGCGCTCGACCAGACGTCGGTCATCTATTATGAGGACCCGAAGACGGGGCAGGATGTTGTGCTGCAAAAGCTCTACGGCGGTGCGAACCGGACGTGGGTCAAATATGAGGACATCCCGAAAAACCTCATCCATGCCTGCATTGCCATCGAGGACAAGCGCTTTATGGAGCATCAGGGCGTCGACTGGGTGACGACGATGCGGGCCTGCTTGAAAATGTTCCTCGGCAGCGGCAGCGCCGGCGGCTCGACCATCACGCAGCAGCTGGTGAAGAACGTGACGGGCAACCGCGAGGTGACGGTGCGGCGGAAGCTGGCGGAAATTTATTCCGCGCTGAAGCTTGAGAAGGAATACACCAAGGAAGAGATCATGGAATGGTATCTCAACGTCATCGCGCTCGGGCAGAACTGCGAGGGCGTGCAGTCGGCGGCACAGGTGTATTTCGGGAAGAACGTGGAGGAGCTGGATCTGGCGCAGTGCGCGTCGCTGATCGGCATTACGAACAATCCCTCGATCTATGACCCGTATCTCAACTCTGAGAAGAACAAGGAGCGCCAGGAGATCATCCTCGGCGAGATGCTGAGCCAGGGCTATATCACGCAAAAGCAGTATGACGAGGCGAAGGCGGAGGAGCTGGTCTTCGTGCGCAAAAGCACGGACGACAGCGATGCCGACGAGGAATACTATTCCTATTTCGAGGATCAGGTCATCCGCGACGTGGTCAACGACCTCTGCGACAAAACCGGTTATGATTATGATATCGTCTATAAGATGGTCATGACCGGCGGCTATCAGATCTACAGCACGTATAACCCCGACGCGCAGGCGGCGGTGGACGCGGTGTATGAGGATCTGAGCCAGATCCCGGAGACGGCCAGCTCGCAGCAGCTGCAATCCGGTATCGTGATCATTGATAATGAGACGGGCGATATTGTCGCGATGGCGGGCGGCGTTGGCAAAAAGACCGGCAGTCTGACGCTGAACCGCGCGGCGCAGAGCCTGCTCTCGCCGGGCTCGACGATCAAGCCCGTGTCGGTCTATGCGCCGGCCATCGAGCTGGGGCTCATCACGCCCGCGACGGTCTATGACGACACGCCGTATTCGTTCACCGACAATTCGTTCTGGCCGAAAAACTCGGACTCGACGTTCCGCGGCCTCGTCTCGATCAACGAGGCGATGATGGAATCGCTGAACACCGTGCCGGTCAAGCTGGTGGCGGAGATGACGCCGGAATACTGCTATCAGTTTGCAAAAGAGAAGATGGGCCTTTCCACGCTGGTGTCCGACTATGTGACGAGCAGCGGCGAGGTACGCTCCGATGTGAACCTCGCGCCGATGGCGCTTGGCGGTCTGACCAACGGCGTGACCGTGCGGGCGATGGCCGCGGCCTATGCCTCGTTTGCTGACGAAGGCGTCTATCGCACAGCGCGGACGTATACGAAGGTGACGGACGCGAGCGGCAAGAACATCATTCTGGACAACACGCAGAATTCGTATCCCGCGATGAAGGACATGACGGCGTGGTATATCACGGATATGCTGGAGAACACCGTGAACTACGGCACGGGCTACGGCGCAAAGCTCGAAAACATGACCGTCGCCGGCAAGACCGGCACGACCACGAGCGACTTTGACCGCTGGTTCGCGGGCTATACGCCGTATTATACGGGCGTCGTGTGGTGCGGATATGACGATCCGGAGGAGGTCGTGCTGACGAATTCGGAGACGAACCCCGCCGTGGTGCTCTGGCAGAAGGTGATGAGCACACTGCATACGGGCCTTGCCAACAAGGAATTTGCAAAGCCGACGAACGTCGTCGAGTGTACGGTCTGCCGCGACAGCGGCAAGCTGGTCACGGACGCCTGCAAGGAAGATCCGCGCGGGAGCCGCGCGGTGAAGGTGCAGCTCAGCCTCTACGACGTGCCGACAGAGAACTGCGACGTCCATACCGAGGTCGAGATCTGCGATGCCTCGGGCCACGCGGCGAATGAATACTGCGCGCTGGTGGACGGCAATACGACGCACAACGTCGGCCTGCTGAACATCTCCCGCGCATTCCCGACGGTGGGCATCGTGGTGCTCGACCAGTCCTACGTCGTGCCGAACGACAGCCTCCCGGCAGGGTATTACGCGGCGGTCGCGCCGGATGTGGACGCGATCAATGTCCCGTGCTATATCCACGACGCGGACGATCTGCCAAAAAAAGAAGAACCGGAGCCGGATGAGGACGAGCAGTCCGACCCGGACGACGAAGATACGACCGAACCGGATCTATGGAACGCGGATACCGGTTTGAATCCATAACAGGAGAAACAGTATGTGGTTGGCTGATGCTTGGAAGGACTATGAGGTCCTTGATACCTCCGGCGGCGAAAAGCTCGAACGCTGGGGCAAATATGTCCTCGTGCGTCCAGATCCGCAGGTGATCTGGAACACGCCGAAGGACGATCCGCTCTGGCGGAAGTATGACGCGCGCTACGCCCGGTCGTCGACCGGCGGCGGCAAGTGGGCAAATCTGCGCCTGCCGGAGCACTGGCAGGTGAAATATCGCGAGTTGACGTTCAACGTCAAGCCGATGAATTTCAAGCACACGGGCGTCTTCCCGGAGCAGGCGGCAAACTGGGATTTCATCATGGAAACGATCCGCGGCGCCGGGCGGCCCATCAACGCGCTGAACCTCTTTGCCTACACGGGCGGCGCGACGCTGGCCTGTGCGGCGGCGGGCGCGAGCGTCTGTCATGTCGACGCGGCGAAGGGCATGGTCGCGTGGGCCAAGGAGAATGCCAAGTCCTCCGGATTGGAGGACCGGCCCATCCGCTGGATCGTGGACGACTGCGCGAAATTCGTCGAGCGGGAGATCCGCCGCGGGCGGCGCTATGACGCGATCATCATGGACCCGCCAAGCTATGGCCGCGGGCCGTCGGGTGAGATCTGGAAGCTGGAGGAAAACCTCTGGCCGTTCGTCCAGCTGGTCAGCCAGGTGCTTTCGGACAAGCCGCTGTTCGTCATCATCAACTCCTACACCACGGGCCTGGCTCCGTCGGTTGTGGGCTACATCATGGATTCCATTTTTACAAAACGATTCGGCGGCCACAGCGAATGTGGAGAACTGGGCC
>USDP01000139.1 GCA_900553545.1 uncultured Eubacteriales bacterium
TCCTGCGAAAAAATGTCTTGCGCAGCGCGAAAATTCCTCGCTGCCGGTCACATTGAGAGTTGGAAGAATACACCCTAAACGACCGCTGGTGTCGTGTTCCTCGCCCGTGGGCGCCAGCCCATCTGCCTCGCCCGCCTCGCCAGATGCCGGCTATCCTCCGGGAAAACTCGAAGACCTGCCGGGTGCTCCGGCGCGGTTTTCGCAAGGCAGAGGACGCAGGCAGGCTGGCCTGACATCATACCGTCAGGTCTGCCGAGGCCCGTTCCTTTTGGCCGAGGCTGACGCCTATCGAGGACGATAATGCCGCGAAAGGCGGGCCGGAACGTCCTGCGGGCATACGTGCCCTTGCCAAGCAACGCGGACTTCCTAACGTGAAAAAGCCGCCGCCTGAGCATTAGGCGGCGGTTCGTTTATTCCGATTTCTTTTTGCGCGGCCTGGGCAGCGGCGTGTGCTCCACGAGCATCGGGAGCAGTGCATCAATCCGCGCACCATCGCCGAGATCAAGCAGATAGGCCTCCTTTGCGCCCTCGTAGGGATAGCCGCATTCCGCGTCCGCCATCAGCACCGCGACCTGCGGCAGCTTCTTCACAAAGACCCGGTTATCGCAGAGCGTGAGCACTGGCCTCTCGTTCACATAGACCATGTATTCGCCGAACATCTTCCGGCTGCGCACGTCGCCGAACGGCGCCATGCGCCGGCAGACCTTGTCTGCAAATTCCTGCGTTGTTGCCATATCAGTCCTCCGGTTTCTGGCGGGCCAGCCATTCGGCGCGGGTCAGGATGCTGTAATGCTCCATCTTGATCTCATCCGTGGCCGCCCAGTGCACGTCCTGCTCCGTGTGATGGAAGCGGAAGCCGCACTTCTCCTGACAGCGGTGCGATTTTTCGTTTCCGTCGAAATACGCGCACCAGACGCGCTCCGCGCCCAGCTCCGTGAAGCAATGGGCCAGCAGGGCCTCCACGGCCTCCGGCGCGATGCCGCGCCCCCAGAAGGGCTTACCCACCCAGTAGCCGATCTCCAATTCTCCGGCTTCTGCGCCTTGCGCCCGCGTCGGGAAAAAGCCGCAGCTGCCGCGCAGCTGGCCGTCCCGCCGTCCGAAAATCGCGAACGTCCCCGGCGCGGAGAGGATGGTGCGGATGATCTCGCGGCTTTCTTCTACGTCCTTATGGACGTTCCAGCCGGCCGCCGGGCCGACGTCCGGATCCTTCGCCAGTTCATAGAGCGCCTCTGCGTCCGATTCCTCCCACGGGCGGAGCAGCAGGCGCGGTGTTTGCAGTTCCATCGAGCCACCTTCTTTCTGGAGCTATGATACCATCTGCTGCGGTTCCCGTCAATGATTGACAGGATGCACCGCGTGTGGTAGCATGGAGAAAACGCAACAGAAAGAAGTTTTTTCCATGTCTACATTCCGAAAAGCAACTGAGGTGGACATTCCCGCGATCACTGCCATTTATGACCATACACACGACCTCGAAGAGCGCGGCGAGACGACCATCGGCTGGATTCGCGGCGTCTACCCCAGCGAAGAGACCGCGCGAGAAGCTCTCGCCGCGGACGACCTCTTCGTCATGGAGGAGGACGACGCGGTCGTCGCCGCCGCGCGTATCAATCAGGCGCAGGTGGACTGCTACGCAAGAGCAAACTGGTCGTTTGACGCCGCGCCGGAGCAGGTGATGGTGCTGCACACGCTCGTCGTCGAACCGGCGCAGAAGGGGCACGGCTTCGGGCCGCAGTTCGTACAGTTCTATGAGGACTATGCCCGCGCGCACGGCTGTCCCGTCCTCCGCATCGACAATCAGGCCGCCAGACGGCTCTATGCCCGCCTCGGCTATCGCGAGGCCGACATCATCCACTGCGATTTCAACGCCATCCGCGGCATCGACCTCGTCTGTCTGGAGAAAAAGCTGGAATGGCGCGTATTCTACGGCAAAAATTTCTGGGCCACGCGCGGACGCGGAAAGCCGGGTGTGGAGATTTCGCTCGGCCATCGCTTCCGCTGGGGCGACGCGGACTGGCGGGCGCTGAGTCTCTACGCCTGTGCGAAGGGCCTTGTATTTGATCTGGCCAAGTATGTCCCGGCGAAGGATGTGCGCCGCTTCGTGGAAAAATGGGCGCCGCTGGAGGAAGCGGGCCTGACGCCCGAACAGGCGGAGCAGGCCCTGCTGGAATCGCCGTTCCATGGCAGCTTCCGTGCCACGCTCCTCGTGAATGGCCGCTCTATCCGCAGTGAGGGCAGCAGCGGCTTTGCCTGGCGGCCGGACACGGAACAGGATCTGGCAGAACAGGCCGTGCTCGCGCATTACGCGCTCGATCCGGCGGAGCATTGGCAGCTCTGGCGGCTCCACTTCCCGTGGAAGCGGCGGACGGAGCTCCGCTCGCTCTCACTGACGCTCACCGCCGATCCCGTCTGGCGGCCCGGCCCGCAGTTCACAGCACAGCCGGGGCAAACTGTGTCGTTCACGCACCCGTTGACCGGAACGAACCATACGCTCACGGTTCTGGCCCTCGCGTCGGAGACGCTGGACGTGTCCGGTCTGCCGGACGTTCAGGAATATCCCGCGCACTGTTTGAGGCTGGAGTATACCGTCTCGCCGGAGCTGCCGCCGGACGCGCTGCAAATTCGGGACGCGGCGCCCACCGATCCGCCCCGGCTGAAGATCCCGGATGCTGTTTCCGGTGCAGTGCCCGTGGGCGGCGCGGCGTGCATCGGGATCATCGGCGGCGAGGACGGCCCGACCAGCGTTTTTGTGTCCGGCTGCCGCCACCACTGCCCGGGGTGCCGTCAGACCGCCGGGTCGCCTATTCCAGCCTCCATTTTGCTCCGCCGGAGCAGGTCACGTGGCAGCTGCGGTTTTCGGTCGTCCCGCGTGGGGAAATTTCAGAAAAACTTCGTTGATTTCCTACTTGCAATTTCCAGAAAACGTGCTAGAATTGCTGCGTCATTTTAATTGGGAGGTCTATTTATGGCTGTCAATACTGATTTGCACCTGCAAAATCAGGTCATCTACTCCGTCTACGTCCGCGCCCATACGCCGGAGGGCACGTTCCGCGCGGTCATCCCCGATCTCGACCGCATCAAGGCTCTCGGCACGGACATCATCTGGTTCCTGCCGATCCACCCGATCGGCGTGAAGGGCAAAAAAGGCAGCCTCGGCTGCCCGTATGCCAACCGCGATTACCGCACCGTCAATCCCGCCTACGGCACGATGGACGATTTTAAGGCGCTCGTGGATGAAATTCACAAGCGCGGCATGAAGTGCATGATCGACGTCGTCTACAACCACACCTCGCCGGACTCCACGCTCTACGCCGCGCATCCGGAGTTCTTCTATCACGGCCCGGATGGCAAGCCCGGCAATAAGATGGGCGACTGGGCAGACGTCATCGACCTCGACTATCGCAACCGCGACCTCTGGGCCTATCAGATCGACTCGCTCGTGATGTGGGCGCAGATCGTCGACGGCTTCCGCTGCGACGTGGCGTCGTTCGTGCCGGTCGAGTTCTGGCGCGCCGCGCGGCAAGCCGTCGCCAAGGTCAACCCGGACTGCATCTGGCTGGCCGAGACCGTCCACCAGAGCTACGGCTGCCTCGCGCGCCGCAGCGGCGTCTATTCTGCACTGGACTATGACGCGTTCTCCGCGTTCGACATGGAATATGAATACGACGTCCGCGAGGCGTTCGACCAGTATCTCGCGGGGAAGATCGTGCTCAGTCACTATCTCGACATGGTCAACTTCCAGGAGGCCACGTACCCCGCAAACTATAACAAACTCCGCTTCCTCGAGAACCACGACCAGCCGCGCATCGCGTCGTTCGTCCGCGATGAAGCATCTCTGAAAAACTTCACCGCCATGCTCTACTTTGAAAAGGGCACGACGCTGATTTACGCCGGACAGGAATTTGAGGATGACCACGTGCCGAGCCTGTTCGAGCGCGAGCCGATCGACCGGAAAACCGGCCATGACCTCAGCGCCTATCTGCGCCGCCTCTACGACGTCAAGCAACGCTTCGGCGACTCGGACTATTTCTGGGCCAAGGCCGACGACGCGCACCAGATCGCGATCCTCGAGCGCGGCGGCGACAAAGGCCGCTTCCTCGGTGTGTTTTCGCTCCGCGCGCTGGCGGCGGACGTCGCGGTCGACGCGCCGGATGGCTGCTATGTCAACCTCATCGACGATGAAAATGTCGAGATCCGCGGCGGTAAGCTCTTCTGTGATGGCCGCCCCATCATCCTTGCATTGTAATACAAAACAAGCGGCCCGCGG
>USDP01000140.1 GCA_900553545.1 uncultured Eubacteriales bacterium
CGGTTTTTGCGTACCATAGCAAACACGCGGCAGCCGAAAGACTGCCGCGCGGTTTTTATTTTGTATATTCAAATTCAAAATCGTAGATGCTGACGGTGTCGCCGTCCTCGATGCCGAGCTCCTCGAGCCGTTCAAAGAGGCCCGATTTGCGCAGCTGCCGGTCGAAATACATGCGCGACTCATAGTCATCAAAATTGATATCGTTCAGCAGCTTCATGATCCACGGACCGGACACCAGCCAGAGGTCGTCATAGTGCTCGATCTTCAGCTCCTGCGCGTCGCCCGCCTCGGCCAGCGGCTTGACATACTCCGGCTCGTAGACGATCACGGGCGGCAGCGTCGCGAGCTTGCCCGCGATCGTGCGCATCAGCTCGCGCGTGCCCTGCGTGGTGGCCGCGGAGATCGTGTAAAATTCGTATCCCTTGCCCTCGACATAGGCCCGCAGCCGTTCGAGGTTGTCGCTGTCCGGCGGAAGCAGGTCAACCTTATTCGCCGCGACGATCATCGGCCGCTGGGCCAGCTCCGGCGAATATTGCTCCAGCTCCGCGCAGATCTTGTCAAAATCGTCGATCGGGTCGCGATCCTCGCTGCCAGAGACATCCACGATGTGAACCAGCAGGCGGCAGCGGTCGATGTGGCGCAGGAAATCATGACCGAGCCCCACGCCCTCCGACGCGCCTTCAATGATGCCCGGAATGTCCGCCATCACGAACGACACGCCGTCTGCTACATAAATGACGCCGAGGTTCGGATAGAGCGTCGTGAAATGATAGTTTGCGATCTTCGGATGCGCATTGCTCGTCACGGAGAGCAGCGTCGACTTGCCGACGTTCGGGAACCCGACGAGGCCCACGTCCGCCAGCAGCTTCAGCTCCAGAATGACCTCATGCTCCTCGCCCGGAAGCCCCGCCTTCGCAAAACGCGGCACCTGCCGCGTCGGCGTCGCAAAATGCTGGTTGCCCCAGCCGCCGCGTCCGCCGCGGCAGAGGACATAGTCCTCGCTGTCCGACATGTCCTTGATGACCTCGTTCGTCTCCGCGTCGCGCACGACCGTCCCGCGCGGGACCTTGATGACCAGGTCGGCCCCGCGCTTACCCTTGCAGCGGCCGCCCTTGCCGTCCTCGCCGTTCGGCGCGGTGTATTTCCGCTTGTAGCGGAAGTCCATCAGCGTGGACAGATTGTCGTCCACGCGCAGCACAATCGAGCCGCCGCGGCCGCCGTCGCCGCCGTCCGGGCCGCCCGCCGCGACGTATTTCTCGCGGTGAAACGCGATCGCGCCGTTGCCGCCGTTCCCGGCCTTGACGTAAATTTTTGTTTTATCGATAAACATGGAGTCCCGCTCCTTTCATCTCGTAACCGACATCTTCTGCCATACCGATACAAGCGCACCATTCTTCTGATCTTGCATCGCACCCTGTAGGGGCGGAAGACTCTGTCCGCCCGCATCCCTCGATCTTCCTCTGCACCTTGTAGGGGCTGATGCCCTCATCGGCCCGTCTCCGCCGCAGCGGCTTGCCTCCCCTGAAAGGCAGCGAAGCGGCGGCGCGGTGTTGAATGACAGCCCGGGGGGGCTGTCAGACCCGCGCCGTGACCGAGCCGCAGCGAGACGGTGGCATTTGCAAAGCAAATGACGGAGAGGTTAACGGGCGGGCAATGCCCGCCCCTACAAGGTGCAGTGGAAGTCGCAAAAAAAAGCAGCCCGCGCGAGAGCGCGGGCCGCTTGCAATGTTAGAACAGGTTCTGCTCGGTATCCTTGCGGAAGAAGTGCATCAGCTCCGGACGGAACGAATACTTGACGGGCTTGTGGCCGCCATGGATGGCGGCGACGTCGATATCCGTGGTCGGGACGACGATGACAACGTCCTTGCCTGCGGAGTTGACATGCAGGTGCAGTTCACTGCCCATCAGCTCGGAGACATCGATCGTGGCATCGATGCCGTCGTCGGCCAGATGGACATGAACCGGACGGACACCGACGATGATCTCGCTGGGGACGTCTGCCATGGCCTTGAGGGCTTCCTGCTTGTCGGCGGGCAGCTCGAAGTCCTTGCCCTGCACGGTGGCGACGTACTTGTCGCCCTTCTTGCTGAGCGTGGCGTCGAAGAGGTTCATCTGCGGCGTGCCGATGAAGCCGGCGACGAAGAGATTCGCCGGATGGTTGAAGACCTCCTGCGGCGTGCCGATCTGCTGGATGAAGCCGTCGCGCATGATGACGATGCGGTCGCCGAGGGTCATGGCCTCGACCTGGTCGTGCGTGACGTAGATGAATGTGGTGTCGATCTTCTCGCGCAGCTTGATGATCTCGGCGCGCATCTGGTTGCGGAGCTTGGCGTCGAGGTTGGACAGCGGCTCGTCCATCAGGAAGACCTTCGGGCTGCGGACGATGGCGCGGCCGATGGCGACACGCTGCCGCTGGCCGCCGGACAGGGCCTTGGGCTTACGGTTGAGGTACTGCGTGATGTCGAGGATCTCGGCGGCCTCTTTGACCTTGCGGTCGATCTCCGCCTTGGGGACCTTCTTCAGCTTGAGGGAGAAGGCCATATTATCATAAACAGTCATGTGGGGATAGAGCGCGTAGTTCTGGAAGACCATGGCGATGTCGCGGTCCTTCGGGGCGACGTCGTTCATGAGCTTGCCGTCGATATAAAGTTCACCCTCGGTGATCTCTTCCAGACCGGCGACCATGCGGAGCGTTGTGGATTTGCCGCAGCCGGACGGGCCGACGAGGACGATAAACTCCCGGTCTTTGATGTCCAGATTGAACTGCTGGACGGCGACGACGCCCTGCTCGGTGATCTGAAGGTTGTGCTTCTTCTCGGGGACGTCATCGCCCTTTTTCTTCTTTTTCTTCTCTTCCCCACTGACGAACGGGTAGATCTTTTTTACATTGACCAAACGTACTTCTGCCATACTGACTGACCCTGACTGTGCCGCCTCCGCGTGCACATTCTCGCGAACGCCGGGCTTGGCGAACGCATTACGGCATGTCTCCACAATGCCGCACCGCGAGTCCCGCGGACATGGTTTATACCTCCTTTTTTTGACCGTCCGCGCCCAGAAAGTGTGGATTGGTGCGCGCCGGTTGGAATATTGTCATTATAGCAGAAGCGGACGCGATTGTCACGCATTATTTTGAGAGTTTTGCCAAATCGCAGCTTTTCGACAAAGTGTCGAAAAGAAGTCAGAAACTTGAAAAAAATGTATTTGCATTTTCTGGGATACGTTCTATAATGGAGACATGGAAGCCGTGGCGAGACGCGCCGAAGTTGGCGGAACGCCGGAGAATCGGGAAGAATCCGGCGGAAAGGTGTCGAAACGGTACGAGAACTTGTGGAAGAAGATGGTAGATTTCGCGTTGAAAAAAGATGCATGTTATGGTACATTATAGGTGTTACAGCGAACGGAGATATCCGACAAACAACAAACGGTACGGAGGAGAAATGGATTTATGGATCGTCAAATCAGAATTCTGCTCGCGGACGGGAATGAGGAGTTTTGCGGGCGACTAAAGCAGACACTGGAGGAGGATGGAAAGTTTGCGGTGGTAGGCGTTGCGGGAGATGGTGTGCGCGCCTGCGAACTGATGCAGAGCTGCCATCCGGATGTACTGGCATTGGATCTGATGCTGCCGAAGATGGACGGGATCGCAGTGCTGAAAAAGGCGCAGGAGCTGGAGAGCGCGCCGCGGGCACTGGTGATGACCGGGTTTATGACCGAATATGTCGGGGCGATGGCGGCGGAGCTTGGCGTGCAGTATTTTATGAGCAAGCCGTGCGACTGCCGGGCCGTGGCAGACCGGATCCGCGAGATGGTGTCTGCTGGAGAAAAGACACCCGCGCGGCGCAATGACGCCAACATCGAGGCGCTTGTCACTTCGATCATCCATGAGATCGGCGTGCCTGCGCACATCAAGGGTTATCAATATCTGCGCGAGGCGATCATGATCGCGGTGAACGATATGGACGTCATCAATGCGATCACGAAGGTCCTCTATCCGCAGGTCGCGCGCACGTTCTCGACCACACCGTCCCGCGTGGAGCGCGCCATCCGGCATGCGATCGAGGTCGCGTGGGATCGGGGCGATCTGGAGACGCTTCAGCGGTTCTTCGGATATACCGTCTCGAACACGAAGGGAAAACCGACCAATTCCGAGTTTATCGCGCTGATCGCGGACAAATTGCAGCTGCAGTTGAAGAATATGGGCGATTCGGTCATCTGACAAAGGACGGGCCGAACAGACCTTGTAATACGCAGCCCCGCC
>USDP01000141.1 GCA_900553545.1 uncultured Eubacteriales bacterium
ATATCTATTCCATTCCGCTCTCGGACATCGTTTCGGAGTTCAATCTGGACTTTTTCTATAAATCGTCGGATTTTGACAAGATCCACGTGACGGTCGACGAGGTCAGCCGTCCGGGATTGCATCTGGCGGGCTTCTTCGATCATTTCGAGCCGATGCGGATCTATGTCTGCGGCACGGTGGAGGTGGCGTATCTGCAAAAGCTGTCGAGCGAAGAGCGTAGCATCATCTTCGATCATTTTCTGTCGTACATGTGCCCGGCGCTGATCTTTGCGCGCGGCTATGAGCCGTCGCCGGAATGTCTGGAGATTGCGAAAAAATACGATGTGACGGTGCTTAGGTCAAAGAGCGCGACGTCGTATCTGATGTCAGCACTGATTGTCTATCTGAAAAATGCACTGGCCCCGCGGGTGACGCGGCACGGCGTGCTGGTTGAGATTTACGGCGAGGGCGTGCTCATCAACGGCGACAGCGGCATCGGAAAGAGCGAGACGGCCATCGAGCTTGTCAAGCGCGGACACCGGCTGATTGCGGACGACGCGGTGGAGATCAAGAAGGTCTCGTCTCGCGAGCTGATGGGCGCGGCGCCGGAGGTGCTGCGGCACTATATCGAGATCCGCGGCATCGGCGTCATCAACGTGGCGAAGCTGTTTGGCATGGGCGCGGTCAAGGATCTGACGAGCATCGATCTGATTGTCAACATGGTACCCTGGCGCGACGGCGAGGCGTATGACCGCCTTGGCATGGAGACGCAGTACACGGAGATCCTCGGCGTCAAGGTGCCGAGCGTGACCATCCCGATCACGCCGGGGCGGAACCTTGCCGTCATCCTCGAGGTCGCCGCGATGAACAACCGCCAGAAGCGCATGGGCTACAACGCGGCGGTCGAGTTCACGGAGCAGATGAGCCGCTTCTTTGAAAACAAGAACCAATAAAACGAAAAGTCGAGCGTTTTACGCTCGACTTTTTTTGTTCCAATTTGCGCCATGCTGTGCTATACTATACCTTGAGTAAGTTTGTTTCGGAGGTGGCCATGGACTTCAAGGACGAAGCCGTGTGCAATGCACGGGAGGCTGGGATCGAACTGCGGGAAAATGAACCGCTCGCGGCGCATACGTCGTTCCGCATCGGCGGCCCGGCGCGGTGGATGGCGTTCCCAAAGACTGTGGAGGAGGTGCGGACGCTGCTGCGCCTTGCACGGGAAGCGGACATCCCGGTGCGCCTGCTCGGCGCAGGGACGAATGTGCTCGCGCCCGATAGGGGCGTGGACGCGCTGGTGCTCTGTCTGAAGGACGCGCTGCGCGGTGTGCGGCTTCCGGAAGGGAACTGCATCGAGGCGATGGCTGGAGAAACGCTTGCGTCTGTTGCAGTGTTTGCCAGAAAAAATGGCCTGACCGGGCTGGAGTTTGCACATGGCATACCGGGGACGCTCGGGGGCGGCGTGTATATGAATGCGGGTGCCTACGGCGGGGAGCTGCGGCAGGTCGTGCGGCAGGTGACATTCCTGCATGCGGATGGCCGTCTGGAAACATTTGAAAATGGAGATTGCGCGTTCGGCTACCGCACGAGTGTGTTTGAGGACATGCCGGGCGTGATCGTCTCGGCAAGATTGGCCTTGCAGCCGGGGGAAGCGGCGGCCATTGAAGCGAAAATGCGGGAGTTGATGGAAAAGCGCCGCGCGTCGCAGCCGCTGGAGCTGCCCTCGGCGGGCAGCACGTTCAAGCGGCCGGCGGGGCACTTCGCCGGGGCGCTCATTCAGGACGCGGGGATGAAGGGCCGGGGCGTCGGCGGCGCGAAGGTGTCGGAAAAGCACGCAGGCTTTGTGGTGAATTTTGACCACGCGACGGCGGCAGATGTCCGCGCGACAATCGCACTCGTGCAGAAAACGGTATATGAAACCTCTGGCGTCCGGCTGGAGCCGGAGGTGCGGATCTGGTAGGAGAATGGTATGCAATTTGTAATTGTATCTGGCCTTTCCGGGGCCGGGAAGAGCAAGGCCGCGTCCGATCTGGAGGATTTCGGCTTCTATTGTGTGGATAATATGCCAGCGGAGATGATCCCGCAGTTTGCAAGCCTCTGCCTGGCGACGAAGGGACGATATGAGAAGGTGGCGCTCGTGACCGATGTGCGCGGGAGCCTGACGTTTGACACACTGTTCCGCAGTCTCGACCGGCTGGACGAGATGCACCTGAACTATTCCATCCTCTTCATCGAGGCGGGAACGGAGACCATCATCAAGCGCTACAAGGAGACGCGGCGAAGTCACCCACTCACAAAGGACGGCACGCCGATCTCGGATGCCATCGCCCGCGAGCGAGAGCTGCTCCAGCCCATCCGCAACCGGGCCAGCGCCATCATCGATACGTCCAATCTCTCCACAGGCAAGCTGCGCGGCATGCTGATCGACCTGGTCGCGGGCGGCATCCATGAGCGGGCGATGCACGTCGATGTGCGCTCGTTCGGCTTCAAATACGGCCTGCCGCTCGACGCGGACATGGTCTTTGACGTGCGCTTTCTGCCGAACCCCTATTACATCCCGGAGCTGAAGCACCAGAACGGGTTGGATGAGCCGGTGCGCAATTTCGTGTTCCAGTATCAGCAGACGAAGGACTTTGTGGAAAAGACCGAGGATCTGCTGGATTTCCTGCTGCCGAATTTTGTGGACGAGGGAAAGTCGGAGCTGGTGATCGCCGTCGGCTGCACCGGCGGCAAGCACCGGTCGGTCTGCCTCGCAAAGGAATTTGCGGACTTTATCACGCGGCGCGGCTATGCCGTCACGCTGGGACACCGCGACATCTCCAGAAGGTGAGCCGATGGGAACATACACGGAAAATATCCGCCTCTATGAGCCGGGTCACCGGCCGCCGCGCCTCGTCGCCATCGGCGGCGGGCATGGCCTGTCCGCGATGCTGCGCGGACTGAAGCGCTATACGCGCGACATCACGGCGATCGTCACCGTTGCGGACGACGGCGGCGGCTCCGGCGCGCTGCGCGAGGATCTCGGGATGCTGCCGCCCGGCGATATCCGGAGCTGCATCCTGGCACTCGCCAACACGGAAAAGACGATGCGCGAGCTGCTGAACTACCGCTTCACCGAGGGTAGCCTCGCGGGGCAAAGCTTCGGCAATCTGTTCCTTGCGGCGATGAACGGCATCTCCGGCTCGTTTGACGAGGCTGTCCACCGGATGGGCGACGTGCTGGCCATCACGGGCCGTGTGCTGCCAGTGACGAATCAGGACGTGCATCTTGAGGCCGAATTTGAAGACGGCTCCCGCTGCCTCGGCGAGAGCAAAATTTACTACGCGAAAAAAGAGAACGACTGCCGCATCCGGCAGGTGCGCCTTGTGCCGGAGCACCCGCAGGCGCTGCCGGACAGTCTGGAGGCCATTGCCCGGGCCGACTTCATCATCCTCGGGCCAGGGAGCCTCTATACGAGCATCATCCCAAATTTCCTTGTGGACGGCATCGCGGATGCGATCCGGCGCAGCCGCGCCGTGAAGGCGCTGGTACTGAATGTGATGACGCAGGACGGCGAGACAGAGGGCTACACCGCGAGCGACCATGTGAAAGCAATTTTGCACCATGCAGGGCCGAACGTCGTGGACGTGTGCGTCGCGAACTCCCGACCCGTGCCGGAGGAGAGCCTCGCGCCGTATCTGGCCGAGGGCGCGGAGCCGCTCCGGCTCGATCGCGAGGAGATCATGGCGCTGGGCGTGGCCGTGCGGGAATTCCCGCTCTGCTCGAGCGGGCGCTACATCCGGCACAACCCCGACGAGCTGGCGAAGGCCGTGCTCGATGTGTGGAAAGAATTTCGAATTCACTGAAGGAGAAAATAGAATGTCATTTTCCTCCAATGTCAAGGCGGAGCTGTGCCGTCCGCCGATTTCGCGGCGGACGGAGGCACTGGCCGAAGCCTACGGCGTGCTGCTCTACTGTAACACGTTTACCGGCTCCGCCGTCCGCGTCGTGACCGAGAGCCGTGACTTTGCAGAGCGTCTGCCGCGCCTGTTCAAAAAAGCGTTCGGTGTCGGCTTCGACGAAACGCCGAATCCCGATGAGCCAGGCAAGCTCCTGCTTGCCATCGAGCAGAAGGACAAGCTGGAGCGGTTGCTCACGGCGCTCGATATGCGGGCGGACGGCGAAGTCGCGCTGCACGTGAACTTTGGCTTGCTCGAAGAGGAGCCGGAGCAGCTGGCCTTTTTCCGGGGTGCGTTCCTTGCGGGCGGATCCGTGACCGACC
>USDP01000142.1 GCA_900553545.1 uncultured Eubacteriales bacterium
GCGGAGATGGCGTCTGCCATCGCGGTGCCTTCGCCGTTGGACTTGACGACGGAAGCGATGGCGGCAGCCATGCCCTCGGCGTCCTGCTTGACCGTACCGGTCATCTTGCCGGCGGCGATCAGTTCCTTGGCAGCGTCGGTCGCGTCAACGCCGAACACGGGGATGACGGTCGCGCCTTCGGCGCCGGTGTTGTAGCCGGCCGCTTCCAGAGCGGAGATCGCACCTTCAGCCATGTTGTCGTTGTTGCAGATGACGAGCTCGATCATGTTGCCGTTGGCCTCGTTGTACTGGGAAAGGTTCGTGTTCATGTAGTCCAGAGCAGCCTGTGCGGACCATGCGCCGCCGAGGTCGACCTGATACTTCGCGGAGTTGGAAGCGTCGAAGTACTCCAGAGCGGGCTTGCCAGCCTCGGTCAGGACAGCATCGGCATCCTCAACACCGTACTGGGTGCGGTAGATAGCCTCAACGTTGGCCTCGTCGCCCTTGAACATGGCGTAGGAGATCTTGCCGTCGCCGTTCAGGTCAACGGTGTCCCAGTTGGCCAGCAGATATTCGCCGACCATTTTGCCCTGAAGGTGACCGGCTTCCGGAGCGTCGGTGCCGATGAAGCAGATGTTGGCGTTGGCGTTCAGAACGGTGCCCTCTTCGCCGTCAGCCTCGATGGCGCGGTTGAAGAAGATGACCGGGGTGCCGTTGGCCAGGGAGATGATCTCGTTGGCAACGTCCGGGGAGCCGGAGGTGACCATGTTGACGACCAGCAGGTTGTAGCCGTCGGTGACAGCGGTCTGGATCTGCTCGTTCTGGGTGGTCTGGTTGTTGTTGCCGTCGAAGTTGTTGTAGGTCACGCCGAGGTTGGTCAGCTCCGCATCCAGAGCGGTACGGACGCTGGCGATGTAGGTGTCGGAGAACGTGTAGTAGAACACGCCGACCTTCAGCTCGGAAGCCTCAGTATCAGCAGAGGTGTCCGCCGGGGTGGTGTCTTCGGTGGTGGTGTCAGCCGGGGTCGTGTCGGCCGGAGTGGTGTCCGCGGGGGTCTTGTCAGCCGTGGTGTCCTTGCTGGCGCAGGCGACCATCGCGACAAGCATGACCAGCGCAAGCACGAGTGCAAGAATCTTTTTCATGATGTTTCCTCCATAGTTTGTTTTTCAGATGCGCGATCTCTCGCGCTCTGTATCTGTATTATAGCAGATATTTCGAAAAGTCCCAGTCAAAAATCCACACTTTTTTTCTAGAATTTTTTTGACCCTTCCAAAAACTTTGCTTTGTTTTTGTGAGACATGCACAAAAATTGAGCCATTTCTTTCCGTGCTTCCGCCCTCTGTTTTTTCAACTGAAGGAAAACAGTGCCTTCTGGCTTTCCAGCGTGAACATGTTCTCTTTTGTGACGATCTGCGTCATCGTGTCGATCAGCTCGTGCTTGTCGAACTTCATGCCCTGCAATGCCTGCCATGCCTTCTCCACGCCGAGATAGCCCATCGCATACGGATTCTGCACGATCAGCGCGCCGACGGCCCCGGTCTGCATCAGCTCGATGCAGCGCATGTTCGTATCGAATGAGATCGCCCGCACCTGCCCGGTCAGCCCCAGCTCATCCACCGCCTCCGCCACGCCGACGGCCAGCGGCTCGTTGAACCCGACGAGCACATTGATCTCCGGATGCTCCTGCACCAGCCGCTCTGCGGCCAGCTTCGCCTGTTCGGCATCGGTCGGCACATTCACCACATAGATGCCCTTCACGCGCGTATTCCCGCGCAGCGCCTCGCGCAGGCCGCGCTCCCGCTCCTGGCAGTTCTGCGTCTCGACGAAGCAGTTTACAATGCCGAGCACGACATCCCCTTCCTCCGCGTTCATCGCGGCCTCGCCGGTCATGCGCCCGGCCGCCACATTGTCCGTCCCGATCCGGACGGACACGCCGTCTGAATCCACGTCGCAGTCGATGACCACCACGCGGATTCCCGCCGCCACGGCCTCGTTGATGGCCTCCGCATTGCCGGTATAGCTGATTGCCGAAAAGACAATCGCATCCGCCCTGGACTCGATGGCCTGCCGGACGTAGTCGTTCTGCACCTCATATTCCTCCTCCGTCTCCGGCGCGAGGATCGTGAGGTCGACGTTGTATTCCGACTTTGCCGCGTTCGCGCCCGCAAAGACCGACTTCCAGAATTCCGTCGACGCTGATTTTGAAATGAGGTACACACTGTACGGCCGGCTCTGCCGCGCGGCGGTGCAGCCCGACAGCGCCAGCATCACCATGGTCAGAAGGAGCGCCGCAAGACGTTTAATGCTTCTCATATTCGCTCTCCTCCCGCACCTTCGGCATCCGAACGGTCACGCGCGTTCCCTCGTCCGGGACGCTCGTGATTGTGACGCCGTATTTCTCGCCGAACCAGATCTTCAGCCGGTCATTGACGTTCTTGATGCCAATGCCGCTCTTGCCGTCCGGCTTACGGCGGAAAATCTCCTCAATCTGCTCCGGCTCCATGCCGACGCCATTGTCCTCCACGGTGAAGAAGATGTCGTCCTCCCGCGAGAACACGCGAATGACGATCCGCCCCTCGTCCACCAGACCGTTCACGCCGTGATAGATCGCGTTTTCAATGATGGGCTGGAGCGTGATCTTGTTGCAGAGATACTCCAAACAGCCCTCCTCCACGTCAAATTCGTAGGAAAACTGATCCTTGTATCGCACGCTCTGAATTTGCAGATAACTCTGCGCGTGCTGCACCTCGCTGCGGATCGGGATCAGCTCGTGTCCACGACTGATGCTGATGCGGAACAGCCGCGCCAGCGCGTTCACCATCAACACGGCCTCCGCGTTCTTCCCCTGCTCGCACATCCACGAGATGGAGTCAAGCGTGTTGTAGAGGAAATGCGGATTGATCTGCGCCTGCAAAGCCTTCAGCTCCGTCTTGCGCAGGTTGATCTCCTCGCTGCGCACGGTCGCCATCAGTTTCTGAATCCTGTGCACCATGTGCTCGAACGACACCGACAGGTTCTGCACCTCGCGCACGCCCGTCACCGGCTCATAGCTGAAGTTGTCCGCATCCCTTTCAAAGCTCCGCATCGCGGAAACCAGATTCTGGATTGGTTTCGACAGCATCTGCGACAGCAGCACGCTCAGCATCAGCATCGCCGCCAGAATGAACAGCGCCGAGATCACACTGATGCGCAAAACCTCCTGCAAGCCGTCGGTGATCAGCTCCTGCACCGAGCTGACGCCCACCACGCGCCAATTTCCGCTTGCGAGCGTCTGCACCGTGTAGATCGTGTTGCCCTCCACGTGCGGTCCGTCCGGGAGCGACGCCGTCAGCGCCGTGTTCTCCTGCTTGAGCTCGGAGTAGATCAGCTGCTGCTGCGGGTGGTAGACCAGATTGCCCTCCAGATCCTCGAGGAAGCAATAGCCCCGCTGCCCGATGCCGACACCGTTGATGTAGCCCGAGATGTTCGAGCACCCGATGTCCACCGCGACCCACTGTTCTCCCTCGCTCGTCGCAACCGGCTCGATCAGCGTTACGACCCATGGATAGCTCTCTTCAAAAATGGACATCACGTGCGGCGCGGACACATAGCCGTCCGCATACTCGTCCAGCCGCGCCGCGTCGAGCGACAGATTCTCCCAAATATGTTCGCGCAGCTTGTGGCCGAGGCTGTAGCAGTTTTTCATCTGCCCGTCCGCGTCGTAGGTCGTGATCGCCACAACGTCCGGCTTGATCTCCAAAAACGTCTCAAACCGCGCCTCCCGCTGCCGCACCGGCAGATCGAGATACTCGGTCAGCAGCGCGACCGAGTCGTTCATATCCTCCAGATATTCCTCCATCGTGCTGCTCACCTGCGCGATGGCCTGGCGGCTTGTCGTCTCCGCGTTGCGGAGCAGCGCGCTGCGGTACGTCTGCACGAAAATCACGATCGCGCACACCAGCACGCACACCGCCACCGCCGCCATCGCCAGCACCATGATGAGATTCATGCTCAGGCGGTTCTTTTTCATTGCGCCGTCTCCCCGTACTCCGCCGCCGTCTGCGGGTTGATGCGCAGTTCGGGCACGGGCATAAGCTCGCGCACGAACGGAGCGTGGCGCATGGTGCCGTGGTGGAAGTAGGGCACACGTCCGCTCGTGAGCACGAACGGGTACTCGGGATCGTAGCCCGCCATGCCCTCGTAGGGGGCCTCGGCCGGCTCGATGGGCACGCAGATGGG
>USDP01000143.1 GCA_900553545.1 uncultured Eubacteriales bacterium
GTTCCCGTCGGTAAAATCGCGCGAGGCCGGCTTTTTCTACGGCCACCCGCAGAACCGTTTCTGGCGCGTCCTCGCGGCAGTGCTTGGCTGCGCAGTCCCGGCGACGATCGATGAAAAACGCAATATGCTGCTCGCGCACCATGTCGCGGTCTGGGATGTGATCGCCAGCTGTGAGATCACCGGCTCGAGCGACAGCAGCATCCGCAATGTCGTCCCGACCGATCTCGGCCGCCTTCTCGCTGATGCTCCAATCTCCGCCATCTTCTGCAACGGCGGCACGGCGCTGCGCCTCTATCAAAAATATCAGCAGAATTCCACCGGCATCCCCGCAGCAGGACTCCCCTCCACCAGCCCCGCCAACGCTGCATGGACACTCAACCGTTTGGTCTCTGTATGGAATGTAATACGCACGGAATTGGAAAAATAATCTCGAAAAAAGGCTTGACATTTTCCCGATCCATGCTATAATAATGAAGCTGTTTGAAACAGCCATGCTACTGTAGCTCAGTCGGTAGAGCGCGTCATTGGTAATGACGAGGTCGGCAGTTCGAATCTGCCCAGCAGCTCCAAAGAACGGTTTATCCCATCGGGATAGGCCGTTCTTTCGTATTTCTGAGTATTCGAACTGCCGACCTCCCGCGCGAAGCGCGAATTCAATCATCTACGGATGTTTTCCGCCTGCGGGAAACATCCGGCAGTTCGAATCTGCCCAGCAGCTCCAAAGACCGGTTTACCGCATCGCGGTGATCCGGTTTTTTGTATTTGTCTCGCCATTCGAACTGCCCGGCTCAGAAATGACCTTTGAATGTCAGACGGCCGAGCAAGCGCACCCATCTCGACAACAAAGGGCTTTCTTCGCTCAAACTCGTGACCGCGCCGCTGGGTCACGAGCTTGTTTTCGGCACTCGACAGTGATCCATCGTGTTCAGAGACAGCAGCCCCGTCGATCTTCACGAAGAACATCGACGGGGGGGTCTGCTTCATAAAACAACTTGAAACAGGGCGTCGTTCTGGTCGTCGGCCTCGGGGTGGAACTGGACGCCAAGCATCTGCTCGCCGAACTCCAGCGCCTCGATCGTGCCGTCGTCCGTGCGGCCGGCGACGGTGAGGGCCTCGGCCGGGTGCGTGATGCGGTAGTTGTGCATCGAGGCACCGAAAATCGTCTCGCGGCCTGTCAGACGTGCGAGGCGGCTGTCCGGCACGACGTGGATCGGGTGCTTGAAGCTGTCTACTGCGTCTCGTGTGATGTGGCCGTTCCAGTGGCCGTCGACCGGCTCAGTGAACATATAGTGCTCCTTCTTCATCTGGTCGAACAGGGCGAGCAGCGGCCCGTCCCAGCCACGACGCACAGCTTCTTCGGCGACGAGGAAATACGTGTTCATCATCTGCATACCGAGGCAGATGCCGAGCACGGGCTTGCCGGATCTGGCCGCGTATTCCATGACCTGAAAATGATAGGGATAGAAGCGCGCGCCGCCGCAGAAGACGAACGAATCGCAGAGCGCCAGTGCCTCCGGAATGACAGAGCCGTCGCTGCTGAGGATACCGATCGGCGTGCCGCCGCAGGCGGCGATGCGCTTCGGATAGCCGTTGACAAATAAATAATGATCCGCGTACAGATCCTCTGAGCCGAAGAGCTTCGCCCCCGGCACTACCCCAACGATGCGCATATCCTGTCCTCCTGTGCGATGTGTTTGAATTGATTATAATGGGTCGAGCACAGAAAGTAAAGTGCTTGACATTTGAGACTACATCGTGTAGTATGGCGATAGAGACTACATCGTGTAGTATGGCGATAGAGACTACAGTGCGTAGACAAAAGGAGGGACAGCCATGCCGGAGCTGCAAATGGGATTGATCGAGGCGCGGTTCGCCGACCTGATCTGGGCGAACGCGCCGGTGACGACGTCGGCGCTCGTGAAGTTGGCGGAGGCGGAGCTGCACTGGAAGCGGACGACGACGCACACGGTCATCCGCCGCCTGTGCGAAAAGGAGCTGTTTGAAAACGACGGCGGAACAGTCCATGTGCGGATGAGCCGCGAGGAATTCTATGCGAAGCAGAGTAAAAAGTTCGTGGAAGACACGTTTTCCGGGTCGCTGCCCGCGTTCCTGGCGGCGTTTACGTCGGGGCGCGGATTGACGGCAGAAGAGGCCGGGGAGCTGCGCGCGATGATCGATCAGGCGGAGGAACGGGTATGAGCGCGGTGTTTTTGGAGCTATTTAACCGGGCGGTCAGCGCGGGATGGCTGCTGCTGGCGCTATTGATCCTGCGGCCGGTGCTGAAAAAGCTCCCGGCATGGGTGCGGTGTTTGCTGTGGGGGCTTGCGGCGGTGCGGCTCGTGCTGCCGATCCGGATCGAGAGCGCGTGGAGTTTGGTGCCGAGTGCGGAGACGCTTTCACAAAATACGGTTCGATATGACGCCGTGCCGCGGCTGACGTCCGGCATCGAAGCGCTGAACAGCGCGGTCAACGAGCGGCTGATGGCGCCGTATTTCCGCTCCGACGCGGCGGTGAGCATGAATCCGCTCCACTTCTGGACGGAGATCGCCGGGATCGTCTGGGCCGCGGGCTGCGCGGCGCTGCTCCTCTACGCGCTCGTGCGGCTCGTGCAGACGAAACGCCGCGTGCGCGAGGCCGCGCTTCTCGGAGACAATGTGTGGCTGTGCGATGCGGTCGCCTCGCCGTTCATTCTGGGTGTGCTTCGCCCGCGGGTCTATCTGCCTTCGGGGCTGGACGGCGCGGCGCGGGACTATGTCCTCGCGCACGAGCGGGCGCATCTTGCGCGGCGCGACCACTGGTGGAAGCCGCTGGGCTATTTGCTGCTGGCGGTCTACTGGTTCCAGCCGCTTTGCTGGTTCGCCTACCGGTGCTTCTGCCGGGATCTGGAGCTGGCCTGCGACGAGCGGGCCGTGCGGGAGCTGGGCCTCGCGGAGCGGAAGGCCTATTCGTCCGCGCTGCTCTCGTGCGCGACGGCGGGACGGGCGGTGCTGGCCTGTCCGCTGGCGTTCGGCGAGGTGGGTGTGAAGGAGCGTGTGAAACGGGTGCTGAACTATAAAAAGCCGGCCTTTTGGGTCACCTTGATTGCAATTCTGCTCTGCATCGTGCTGGCCGTCTGCTTCCTGACGAACCCGAAGACATCGCAGGAGGCAGCAACGACGGGCGACCTGCCGCCGATGCTGACGTTTGGCGACGCGCGCTATGTCGCGCCGAAGAAGCCGGTGACGCATCTGCCCTACGGGTACATCCGCGCGGGCCTCGTGACGAAGGAGCAATCGGGCGACACCAATCTACAGGGCCACGATTACTTCATCCACGAGGGCGACGACCCGGACGCGCCGGAGGATCTCTATGTCTGGCAGGAGTGCGGCACGGCGGTCGCGGTCGATCTGGTGGATTCCACGCAGCGGCAGTGGGCCTACGTCCGCTGGATTCGGACGGGCGAGGACAACGCAGACCACTTTACTGCCAAGCTGCTGACGCTGGACGATGTGGTGTTCCTTGCGGAAAAGGGGGATTCGCTCACCTGGGGCGATTTCGAGAACTATGATTCTCAGGAGATCGGCTCCGGTCTCTATATCCGGCAGTATCCGATCGACGAGCTGTTTTCCCTCGGCCTCAGCGGCCAATGGGATCCCGCGAGCGATGATGTGCCGGATAGGATCGTCCTCTCGGCCAGGGATGGCACGGGCGAGGTCGTCGATCTGCGGGACGGCGCCCGTGCCGTGGAGACTTATATCGCGGCGCATGAGAAAAATCCCGTCGAGCGGCCCTACAGCTATCTCGACCTGACAGTTTCAGATTATAATCTGACGGCCCCGGTCGGCTCCGGCGATCTGGCCCTGACGGCGAGCGTCCTGTCCACGAACACGACGCGCATCCGCGTCGAGGCGACAGAGGATCTGGAGCAGGGCGCGGAGATCTATGTCTACCTCTACAATGCGGAGGACATGGAAAACGCCATCCAGTACGGACTCATCACGGAGGAAAACCGCTCCGTGCTGTTTGAGAACCTGACCTCGGCGAGGGTCTACCGCGTGGGGATCGGCGTGAAGGAGTCCGGCGCGCAGGTCAGCGTCGACATCAGCGACGATTCAGGACCCGACCGAAGTCTGGGATTGAATCAGAAATAATAACGCGGCCCGCGGCAAATGCCGCGGGCCG
>USDP01000144.1 GCA_900553545.1 uncultured Eubacteriales bacterium
CGACGAAGGCGCGAGCCTGAATCACGAGATCGCCAATGCTGTGGCCGACGCGATGAAGGACTGGGCCGTCGAACACGGCGCCACCCATTTCACCCACTGGTTCCAGCCGCTGACCGGCATCACTGCCGAAAAGCACGACAGCTTCATCTCCCCCTCGCCGGACGGCGGCGTGATCATGGAGTTCTCGGGCAAGGAGCTGATCCAGGGCGAGCCGGATGCCTCGAGCTTCCCCTCCGGCGGCCTGCGCGCGACGTTTGAGGCGCGCGGCTATACCACCTGGGACCCTACGTCCTACGCGTTCCTCAAAGAAAAAACACTCTGCATCCCGACGGCCTTCTGCTCCTACGGCGGCGAGGCGCTCGACAAAAAGACGCCGCTGCTCCGCTCGATGCAGGCGCTCAACAAGCAGGCGATGCGCATCCTGAAGCTGTTCGGCAATGAGGACGTCAAATGCGTCCGCACCTCGGTCGGACCCGAGCAGGAATACTTCCTCGTCGACCGCGCGATGTATGAAAAGCGCAAGGATCTCGTCTACTGCGGCCGGACGCTCTTCGGCGCGAAGCCGCCCAAGGGCCAGGAGATGGACGACCACTATTTCGGCGTCATCAAGCCCCGCGTGGCCGAATATATGGCAGACCTGGACGAAGAGCTGTGGAAGCTCGGCGTCCTTGCCAAGACGGAGCACAATGAGGTCGCCCCGGCGCAGCACGAGCTGGCCCCGATTTACACCACGACCAACATCGCCACCGACCACAACCAGCTCACCATGGAGATCATGCAGAAGGTCGCGGCGCGGCACGGTCTGGTCTGTCTGCTGCATGAAAAGCCGTTCGACGGCGTCAACGGCTCGGGCAAGCACAACAACTGGTCGATGGCCACGGATACCGGCGTCAACCTGCTGAGCCCCGGCACCACGCCGTATCAGAACGCACAGTTCCTGCTCTTCCTCGTCGCGGTCATTCAGGCCGTAGATGATTATCAGGATCTGCTCCGCCTCTCGGTTGCGACCGCCGGCAACGACCACCGCCTCGGCGCGAACGAAGCGCCGCCCGCCGTCGTGTCGATGTTCCTCGGCGATGAACTGACGGCGATCCTCGATGCGATCGAAAAGGATGAGCCCTACGCGGGCACGGAAAAGACCGTCATGAAGCTCGGCGTCCACGTCCTGCCGAAGTTCACCCGCGACACCACCGACCGCAACCGCACCTCGCCCTTCGCCTTCACCGGCAACAAGTTCGAGTTCCGGATGCTGGGCTCGGCGAACTCCATCGCCTGCTGCAATATTATGCTCAATGCCGCCGTTGCCGAGTCGCTCCGGCAGTATGCCGACCGCCTCGAAAAGGCAGAGGATTTCGAAGCGGCCCTGCACGACCTCATCCAGTCCACGATCAAGGCCCACCGCCGCATCCTCTTCAACGGCAACGGCTACGACGACGCATGGATCGAGGAAGCAACCGAAAAGCGCGGCCTGCTCAACCTGCGGACGACGCCCGATGCGCTGCCGCGGATCCTCGATCCCAAGAACGTCGCGATGCTCACCGGCCATAAGGTCTTCTCCGAGGCCGAGATCGAATCGCGCTGCGAGATCATGCTGGATAACTACTGCAAGACCGTCCACATCGAGGCGCAGACCATGATCGACATGGCCCGCAAGCAGATCCTCCCGGCGGTTGAATCCTACGCGGCCAAGCTCGCTGAGACGCTCGCCACGAAGAAGGCGCTCTCTCCGCTGCTCGGCGGCAAGTATGAGACGAGCCTGCTCACCAAGCTCTCCGGCCTGACCGACGACATCGCCGAGGCCGCCGATGCACTGGAAGCATCGCTTGTTGCGTATCACAAGATCGGCGACGTCACCGAGGCAGCCTGCTTCATCCGTGACGAAGTCCTGCCGAAGATGGACGCGCTCCGCGCCCCGGCCGACGAGGCCGAACGCTTCACCGCCGCCGAATATTGGCCGTTCCCGACCTACGGCGACCTGCTCTTCGGCGTAAAGTAAGAACCGAAACCATCCACACCTGACGTGATATAGGAGGTAATCATATGTCTAACCAGTTTATCAACAAGGCTTCTGTCCACATGTTCTATAAGAATTCCAACCACAAGTTCGAGATGAAGACCCCGCAGGCCGAGCGTACCGCACTCCTTGGCAAAACGCCCGTCCAGCAGCCGCAGCAGCATACGCCGTATAGCGAAGACCGCAGCACTTGGGATTGAGCGCTGCACAGCATCCAGTCAAAAAACTGAAAACAATCGGCAGCATTCCAGAACGTTGGGATGCAGATCGCGCAGAAGGCATTTCGTCAGGCAAAGCAAAAGCCGCAGGGAAACCTTTGCGGATTCACGAGGATTTTTGCAAAGCATGGCGGAAAAGATGCAAGCGAGCGGCGTTCTGACGGATGGGATGATGCCGAAAACAAAAGCGTTTGAACCGGGAAAAGTAATGCAGAAACGCGCCGAAAGCGAGCATGGGACGGTGGAAGCCATGCGGGCGACGCCTGCGCGAAGAACCCCCGGCGAGCCGCAAGCAGAACAAGGAGACTACTCCCTTAGCAGGGGAGTCCCTTCAGTATGTGCGCCGGCAGCCGCCCGTTACCGCGGCAGGACTTTACTGGAAGTCCGCAGAGAACAAAGATAGGTGGCACCGCGGAGCACAGCACCCGCCCTATTGATCTGCTGCATGAAATTTCGAGAAGCATCATCAGGGGGTAAAAATCATGTGTTCCATCATGGGTTATTGTGACGTTTGCGCCGATACCGAGGCGTTCACCAGAGGTTTTTTACAGACCGTTTCGCGCGGCCCGGACGACAGCCGCATCGTCGATGTCGGACGCGGTCTGCTCGGCTTCCACCGGCTGGCCATCATGGGCCTGACGCCGGAGGGGATGCAGCCGTTCGAGCTGGACGGCAGCTATGTCGTCTGCAACGGCGAGCTGTACGGCTTCCAGAAGCTCAAGGACGAGCTGACCGCCAAGGGCTATACCTTCCAGAGCGGTTCGGACTGCGAGCTGCTATTGCCGCTCTGGCGGGAGCACGGCGTCGACATGTTCCGTCTGCTTGACGCGGAGTTTGCGCTCATCCTCTACGACGGTAAGTCTGGCGAATTCATCGCCGCGCGCGACCCCATCGGCATCCGGCCGCTCTACTACGGCTACGATAAGAAGGGCGTCATCGTCTTCGCCAGCGAGGCGAAAAACCTCACCGGCCTCTGCGACGTGATCCTGCCGTTCCCGCCCGGACATTATTACAAGGACGGCAAGTTCGTCTGCTACGACGACATCACAAAAGTCGATCAGGTCTGCGATGACGACCTCGAGACTGTGTGTAAAAACATCCACAAAAAGCTCGTCGCGGGCGTCCACAAGCGCCTGGTGGCCGACGCAAAGGTCGGCTTCCTGCTCTCGGGCGGACTCGATTCGTCGCTCGTCTGCGCGATCGCCGCGCGCGAGAGCAAAACGCCGATCCGCACCTTTGCCATCGGCATGCGCGAGGACGCCATCGACCTCAAGTATGCCCGCGAAGTCGCCGACTACATCGGCAGCGACCACACCGAGGTCATCATGACGCGCGAGCAGGTGCTGGACTCGCTCGATTTTGTCATCAAAATGCTCGGCACGTTTGACATCACCACGATTCGCGCCAGCATGGGCATGTACCTGCTCTGCAAATGGATCCACGAGAACACCGACATCCGCGTCCTGCTCACCGGCGAAATTTCAGATGAGCTGTTCGGCTATAAATACACCGATTTTGCCCCGTCCGCAGAAGAATTCCAGAAGGAATCGGAAAAGCGTATCCGCGAGCTGCACATGTATGACGTGCTCCGCGCCGACCGCTGCATCTCCGTCAACTCGCTCGAGGCGCGCGTCCCGTTCGGAGATCTCGACTTCGTCCGCTATGTCCTCGCCATCGACCCGGCGAAGAAAATGAACGTCTACGGCAAGGGCAAATACCTGCTCCGTCATGCGTTCGAGGGCGATTATCTCCCGCATGACATCCTCTACCGCGAGAAGGCCGCGTTCTCCGACGCCGTCGGCCATTCGATGGTTGACCATCTGAAAGCATTCGCTGAGGACTGCTACACGGATGAGCAGTTTGAGGCCCGCCGCACGCGGTTCGCCCACGCGCAGCCGTTCACCA
>USDP01000145.1 GCA_900553545.1 uncultured Eubacteriales bacterium
GCTCGCGGTGAACAGCGATTTTGAGTTCACGGGTGCGAACACCGTCAAGGTCTATTCGATCCCGGTAGTCGCGATGAGCGATTACCAGAGAAACGGCAGCAACCGTTATGGCACACCGAGCGACCTGACGCGCAATGTGCAGAGTTTGACGGTGACGAGGGATCGCGCGTTCTCATTCATCATCGACAAGGGTGACAAGGTACAGTCGGAAATGGTATCGGACGCGGGCAAGGCGCTGGCGCGGCAGATCCGCGAAGTATGGGTGCCGGAATTTGACACGTATGTGTTCCGTGTGCTCGCCGATGCGGCGACCGAGAGCGGCAACACCGACGCGACGACCGCGACGACCTCCAACGCATACAGCCTGTTTCTGAATGCGATGGAAAAGCTCGGCAACCAGAACGTGCCGGACAAGGGCAGGGTCTGCTTCTGCTCGTGCAAGTTCGCAAATCTGCTGAAGCAGGACAGCGCGTTTATGCGCTACGGCGACGCGGCGCAGCAGATGCTGATCCGCGGCGTGATCGGCGAGGTGGACGGCTGTATGATTGTGAAGGTGCCGTCCGGGCGGCTGCCGTCGGGGTGCAGCTTCATTTTGACGCATCCGATGGCGGCGACTGCGCCGCGGCAGCTCGAGGAATACAAGACCCATGACAATCCTCCCGGCATTTCGGGCTGGCTGGTCGAGGGGCGCGTCATTTACGACTGCTTCGTGCTGGGCGAAAAGCGCAGCGCCATCTTCTATCAGGGCGGCGCAGGCGGCTTGAAGCAGCTGACCGTCGGCACGGCGGCGACGAGCGCAGGCAAGAGCACGGTGCTCGTCATTCCGGGGCAGCACGACGCGAGCGGCGTGAAGTGGTATTACTGCACGGGCGCAAACGCGGCGGCGCTGGAGAACGTGACCTATGGCACGGCCATCACGACCGCAAAGTGGACGGAGATGGCGGCGGCCAGCGCGGAGATCACGCCGGCGAGCGGCAGCACGGTCATCCGCGTGATCGAGGCCGACAAGGACAGCAAGCCGATCGCGATGGGCGATGCGGTGCTGAATGTGGGCTGAGAGAGGATGAAATGTGGGGCGGGCATTGCCCGCCCCACAATCCCTCAGGCGCTGCGCGCCAGCTCCCTTTACACAAGGGAGCCTTTGGGCGGGAGAATCGCGGTGGCGGGGATGAATTGAACATGGAAGGAGGAAATTGGATGACGTATGGGCAGATACGGGATCGGGTATTGATGCTGCTGAATCAGTATTCGATCGCGGGCGGAAAGATCCGAGTGACGTACAACAATCAGGCGGACTATCTGGCGCGGGTGCCGGGCGCGGTGAACGAGGCGCTGGTATATCTGGCGACAACGGCGAGACGGTTGAGAAGTGTACGGAAGCTGGAGGAGGCGGAGCGCGCGGGCGTGTGGCGCGTGTTTGTGCTGCCGGAGGACTGTTGGCAGATCTGCTCCGGCGGGGTATTCCGGCTGGGCGCGGATGGAAATGTGGAACGGACGAACGGATTCCGGCTGCTGGGCGAGGATCGGCTGGCGGTGGCCGGTGCGGCGGACGGGGCATGGATGCTGGAATATTTCCGGTATCCGGTATTGCTGCGGGAGAAGCCGGAGGACGGCGACCTCGTCGACTGCCCGCCGGAGTGCGCTGGGGCTGTGGCCTGCTATGCGGCAGCGCAGCTGGCGGCACTGGATGACGCGAACTTGCAGGCGGCACTCTACAATGAGTTTGAGAACCGGCTGTCGCGGCTGGGCGAGCTGCCGGTCGCAAATCGGGAGGAGATCGGCAACATGTATGGCGGCTGGGAGGCGGTGGAATGAGCTTTCGGGGGATCACGCGCTACGGCGGTGTGCGGAGTCCGTATCTCGGCAGGCCGGCAGCAAAGCGCGAATATGTGGTCGACTATGCGCGGCTGGATGGCGGGCTGAATTTATGGGATCTGGACTATCGGATGGGGCGGAATGAAAGCCCGGAGATGGAAAATCTATGGTGGCGCGACGGTGTGCTCTGCTGCCGGGACGGGCAGAACGCCTGCGACGGTGTGGATGAGGACGGCAAGAAGGCCGGGCCGGGCGTGGGCTATGCGGCAAGCAATGGACAGTTCCACGGGATGGAGTTCTTCCACATCGGGGCGTGCATCTACTACGGAGATCCCTCCCAGGAGGACATGACGCTCGTGAAGCTCTGCGAGGGGATCCCGGAGGTGCGGGGGACGTTCTTCCAGTACGACGGGGCGCTCTATTACAAGACAAAGGGCTGCTTCAAGAAGATCACGAAGGAGGAGACGTTTGCGGCGGCGGATGTGGCGGGCTATGTGCCCGTCATTGTGCTCAATGCAGACCCGGCGACGGGTTCCGGCGACCTCTATCAGCCGGAAAACCGGCTGGCCGACGGGAAGACCGTGTGGTACAACGCGAAGACGGACGTGACGGAATACCATCTGCCGGTGCAGGATGTGGCGGCGGTGACGAAGGTCGAAGTGGACGGTGCGGAAAAGACCGTGGAGACGGATTATACGGTCGATCTGGAAAAAGGCACGGTGACATTCACGTTGGCCCCGCCGGTGACGAATCCGCCGACGAACAACACGGTAAAAATCACCTACACGAAGGAGAACACTGCGGCGAAGAAGGCCGTGATGGACTGCCGCTATGCAATCGTGTATGGCGGCGGGAACTCGGTGGTGCTGGTGCTGGCCGGATCGGAGGAACAGCCGAACGCCTATTTCTGGAACGGGAACCACACGGTGATGGATGCGGCGTATTTCCCGATCTCGCAGTACAACCTCGCGGGCGACCGGGCCGAAGCCGTGACGGGATTCGGCGTGCAGTCCGGTTTCCTGATGATCTTCAAGGAACATTCGGTCGGACGGGCGGAGCTGTCCACAAGCGAAATTGACGGGCGGGCGTATCTGACGCTGAACTACACGAACGTGAACAGCGAGACGGGATGTGACCTGCCGTGGACAATTAAACTGGTGGAGAACAACCTGGTGTTCTGCAACCGGGAACAGGGCGTCCACATTGTGAAGAGCACGACGCCAGCACTGGAGAACAATATTGAGTCGATCAGCCGGAACGTGAACGGGACGGCGGAGCGGCGCGGGTTGCTCTACGATGTGCGCAAAGCGGGCGATGTGTGTGCGTGCGACGACGGGGACCGGTACTGGCTGGCGGCGAATGGGCATGTGTATGTGTGGGACTATGTGCTGTCGTCGGCGAGCAAGCCGAGCTGGTTCTACTTCACAAATATTAGGGCGGCGGCGTTCTTCCTCGCGGACGAGACGGTGCATCATCTCAGCCCTTCGGGCCGCGTGACGCGGATGGAACGGACGTATGCCGACTTCAACGGGCCGATCGACAAGGTATATCGGTTCGCGACGCAGCATTTCGGCAGCTATGACCGGCTGAAGGATGTGCGGCGGGTGGTATTTCAGACGCGGTCGGACACGGACACGAAGATCCGCATTACGTACCGGAGCGACTATGAGACGCGGCGGGATCTGACGGACATCGAGAGCTTCAGCTGGCGGCTGTGCCCGCGCGACCTGACGCACCGATACTTAGGCGTGCCGCAGTTTGCGCTGACGGCGGTACGGAGGCCGGGCTGCCGCCATGTGCGGCATTTCACGATGACGCTGGAGAACCATGAGGCGTTCCGCGATATGTCGCTCGTGGGGGCGCAGATCTACTACAACTATCAGGGGAGGGACAGATGATGGGCTATCTGGAAAAGCTCGAATTTTCGAAGGACTGGACGAAGGCGGAGGATTTTCCGACGTATGAGCCGGACGAGAGCCAGGTGCGCGCGGACTTGCAGCTGCTGCACAACGAGGCAAAGGCGGCCATCAATGCGTTGGTGGACAAGCTGGAATCGGCGGAATTTGCAAGCCATCTGGCCGTGAGCGCGGAGGGCATGACGGCGACAAATCTGGCGGCGGCGCTGGCGGAGATTTTGGCGACGGCGAAGGCCGCGCAGGCCGGTACGATCGTGGATGGGACGGTGACGGAGGCGAAGCTGGCGGCGGCATTGGTGCAGAAGATCAACAGCATCGACGTGACCTATTCGATGAACGCGCCGACGGCCAATGAGACGCCGGAGACGGGGTATCAGCTGGGCAAGC